>NZ_JASIAL010000096.1:0-5283 GCF_030042015.1 Trebonia sp.
GCCCCGGCGCCCAGGCGGCCCAGCACGACCTCGGCCGGTGACAGGCCATGCAGGGCGACCTTGATGAAGAAGAAGCTGGCTCCCCAGGAAAGCGCCAGCGCCGCGTACTGCGCCAGCACCCGGGGTGACGGCCAGGCCGAGGCGGTCATGAGATAGACGCCTTCCTTTCCTGCGGCGGCTCAGCCGATCATTTGCCCGGCGCGGCGAGTTGCTGCCGACGGCTCGTGCAGCAGCGGCCCGGCGGTCCGGGCCAGGAACTCGCCGAAGGTCTGCGGCGGCTGGCCAGAACGATCCAGATACCGGTCACACGCCAGGGACAGCACTGTTGCCCGCCGCTGTGCCCGGTTCAGGTCAGCTACCACCGCGAGCACCGGAGCGCAGAACAAGCAACCGCCCGGGCAGCCCCGCCAATCGCCATCGTTGCCATCGCGCCTCCCACCCTCAGCTCATCGGCCCGGCGCCAGGGGAGACGAGGACAGCCGCCAGCTCGTGAGCCCCGCATCCGCGGCTTCTCAGCCATCAAGCCGTACCCTTTACCGCCGCTAGCCTGCCTGGCTGCCAGGAACAATGCTGGCGGGAAACGGACTAGACGGTCCAAGATCGAGCCCGGCGACGGCAAGCAGCGGCGATCTCTCACCGACTTCTCACAGACCGGGTGTCCCGTGCCAGAATTGGGAGCACTGACTGGACCAGCGACAGACCCTGAGCTGCGCGATTGGACCCTGAAGATTTCACCGGACGCCCGGCACGGGGCTGGCGGCGCTCGCTTACAACGCCACCGAACCCGGCGACGTGATCGCCTTGGGCGTCCAGATAACCCGGCAGCTGAACGAGCGCAATCATGACGTCCTCGCCGTCATGCGCTCCGCGACCGCTGTCGAGGCCGAGGCCGCGGCCGTCTACGAAGACGGCTTCGAGCTGCACCGGACCGGCACCGCGAACCTTGCCGCCCGGATCGCACACCTCGGCGCCCTCCGGCCTGGCACCACTCAGGACGACGCGGCGGCCGTGATCTCGGTCCTCACCTGGGTCGACAGCTACGCGCTACTGCACGATCGGCACGGGTGGAGCTACGACCGGTGCCAGGAATGGCTCACCCGCACGCTGATCGAACTCACTATCAGCGGTCCGGACTTGCCAAGATAGGCGGTCATCCCTACCAGGAACCGCTCCCCGGGAGGAGCCCTGGCGCAGACGCGCCCGAGGCGCCCGGTCGGTCCACCGTCACCGGACCTACCCAGGCCGCGACATCGCGGCGCACCGCCTTCGCCGACCTGTGAACCACGGCAATCCTGGCAGCAAGCAACGCCAGAACTGACGGTTCTGCGCCACACAGCAACAGCGATTTGCGATCAACAAGCTTGCTCTCCTGGTTGATGGCCGCCTTCTTCTACGGATCGTGGCGTAGCTCGTGTTCGGGAGCCGACGTACGTTGCGGACGTCGTTCATCGCTGGGACCTGCGACGGCCCAGTCTCGCGGGTCCCGGCTGTTGCAGGAGGTGCCCCCAATGACCGCCACGATCCCCTCTACCGCCCTCGTCACCATCCAGCCGGTCTTCACCGGCTCCGGGCGGCTCGCGCTCGCCGGGTTCCTGGCCGGCTACCGCGGCCTGACCCGCGAGGCCTACACCCTGGACCTGCGCCAGTTCACCGCCTGGTGCCGCATCCGGTCGCTGTCCCTGTTCCCGGTCCGGCGCGCCGACATCGAGACCTTCGCCCGCGACCTAGAGGCCAAAGGCCGCGCCCGCGCCACAGTCACTCGGCGGATATGCACCATCGCCGGGTTCTACAAGTACGCCGTCGAAGAAGAACTCCTCGAGCACCCCTGGCCGCGCACGTCCGCCGGCCCCGGCTGGACTACGAGTCGCACGCCACGGCCCTGCACCGCAACGAGCTCGGCGCGATCCTGGTCGCCGCCGGGCTCGGCCCGCCCGCCGAACATGCGCTGATCTCCCTGCTCGCCCTCAACGGGCTACGAGTATCCGAGGCCACCGGTGCCGGCATCGAGCACCTTGGTCTGGAACGAGGCCACCGCACCCTGGTCACCACCCGCAAAGGCGGCAAGGTGGTCACCATTCCCCTCGCGCCGCGGACCGCCCGCGCCATTGATCTGGCGACCGGCGAGCGCACCGAAGGACCGCTGTTCCTCACTGTGGACGGACGGAGTCCGTAGACGTCGCTGCGGGCATTGACCCGCCGCAGCGTCACCGTCCGCTTCTCGTCATCGATCACATACTGGATGCGGAAAGTCGCCAGGTGCGCCGAGTGGATGCCCCGCAGGTGACCACGCAGCTCGGCGTCGACACGGTGCGGGTTGTCGACCAGCGGCCCGTTGACGAACTCGATCACAGCCCACGCCACAGCCTCGGGCAGCTCCTCACGGATCGCCCGGCTGACCGGGCCGGGAACCACAAGCTCGTACGGCTCTTCGCGCCCGGACGTGCTCACCGTCGGGGCCGCAGCGCGCGGACCGCATCACGGCCGCGGATCACATCCCCGCGGGCGGCTGCGTCAGCGGACTCGGCCAGTTCTGCCATCGCCTCCGAGTCGGCGAGGATCTCCGCTGTCTCATGCCATTCCCTGAGTACTGCGGCGAGTTGCTCGGGTGCCTGGTCGCCGGCGGAGGCGGCCTGCGCCAAGTCAGAGGCGAACTGCTCCCGGTCATCCGCTGACAGGGGCTCGATCCACGGCATCCCAATCGGCAGCAGGCGGTCCAGGTATCCCTTCTCCCGCGCGCCCTCAAGTAGCGCGGCAAAATCTCGCAGCGCCTCGATGACTGACCCCGGGATGATTACGGGTATGCGCTGGCCGTGGTGGTGAGCTGGTTCACTACCCCGCGCAGTGCATCCTGGGCGTCGAGTTCCGGCGGGTCGGACGCGGGCTCGCTCATGTCACCAGCGTACGCGCGATGATCCGATAGCGGGTGACTGCCAGAAGCCGGAGCGGCTGGCCAACCTGAAGCAGGAACTGCGGTACCTGCTGAACCACTAGACCCGGACGGCGCAGCGACCCGGAGCTTTGTTACCCGCTCGATGAGCATTTCTGCCCCGCTGGCGCCGCTAACAACAACTCTCGCTCGTGGCGACAGCCGGCGAGCCTCGGCGACTACCTCTGGCACGAGATCGAAGATCGCTTCCGGCTCTACTCTGTCTGGTATGGCAGCGACGCTATGGCCGACCGCCTGTTGACCTGGCATGCGGCCAAGCGGATAGAGACGGGTCCGGGCATGTGCCGCGCGCAGCCCATTGCCCTCAGTGGCTGTGACCGCGCAGAACCGCCAGGGGGGGCAATAGCCGCCGATAGGTATGGTGCTTGGCTCGGTAACGGTGCCGGGCGGTGCCGCGCTGAACTGGGTGTTCGGGCGGTTGCTGGCCGGTGCACCGGGCGATTGGCTGCTGCAACGTCTCAGATCGTCATGGTGGTGACGGTGGTTTGCCGCTGCTTTACTGTGCCTGCTGGGGGTGTCACCCTGGACCGGTGAGGCCGAGGATCATGTACTGCGTCACGCCTGCGGGGCGTGTTGCGTACTCGGCGTCGGGCGCTGGGCCGCCGCTGTTGTTCGACTCGGGCTGGGTTTCTCATCTGCGCGGGCAGCTGGAGCTGTGGTCGTTTGGCGAGTTCGTCGGGCGGCTGGCGGAGCGGTTCACCGTGATCCGCTATGACAAGCCCGGGTGTGGCCTGTCGGACCGGGACGGGATCGATCTGTCGTTCGACGGGCAGGTGTCCGCGGCGCTGGCGGTGGCCGACGCGGTGGGCGCCGGCCGTTTCGCCCTGTTCGGGGCCTCGCAGGGCGGCCAGCTGGCCGCCGCGATCGCGGCACGGTACCCGGACCGGGTGGAGGCGCTGGTGCTGTACGGGATGTGCGCCAGCGGCGGCGACCTGGCGCCGGCTGAGGTCCGGGACTCGGTGGTGGCGCTGGTGCGGGCCCACTGGGGCCTGGGGCTGAAAGCGCTGGCCGGGGCCTTTGTCACCGATCCCGCCGCCGGGGAGCTGGAGGCATTCACCCGGTTCCAGCGGGCCAGCGCCTCGGCCGCCGTGGCGGCGGAGATGCTGGAGGTCTACTACCACACCGACATCAGGGCTCTGCTTCCGGCGATCCGGGCGCGCACGGCGGTGCTGCACCGTGAGGCGGACAAGGGCACCAGGTTCGAGCTGGGCCGGGAGGTCGCCGCGCTGATCCCGGGGGCGACGCTGATCCCGCTGCCGGGTTCGAGCCACCTGTTCTACCACGGCGACTGGCCGGCGGTCCTGGACGCGCTGCTCGGCTTCTTGCGCGAGCACGCGAGCGCGGGGCCGCGGCTGACCGGCCGTGAGCTGGAGGTGGCCGGGCTGGTCGCCGAGGGGCTGACCAACCAGGCCATCGCCCGGCGGCTGTCGGTCGCGCCGCGGACCGCCGAGGCGCATGTGGAGAACATCCGGCGCAAGCTGCAGGTGCGCTCGCGGGCCCAGATCGCGGCGTGGGTGACCGAGCACCGGCTGCGCCCCTGAGCGGCTCGGTAGTTCACCGGGCGCATTCACGGGGGACGGCCGCCCCCGGCCGGGGGAAACGGGGGAAGTGCCGGTAGTTCACCCGATAGCCGCCCCAGGCCGGACGGTCCTAGCGTCGAGGTATGACACATGCCACCGGGCCGGCCCGCCCTGCGGCGGCCGGGCGCCCGCAGCCGACCGCCGCTCTCGCGCTGACTATCCCGTCCCGCTTTTGCGGCCCGCCGGGCGCCGGCAACGGCGGCTACGTCTGCGGACGTATCGCCGCCTACCTTGATGGCCAGGTGACAGTCACGCTGCGCCGGCCGGCTCCGCTGGCCACGCCCATGACTGTGGAGCGGGGCGGTGACAGCTCGGTCCGCCTTCGCCACGGCGGGACCCTGATCGCCGAGGCGGCCTCCTCGCCGGGCGGCCCGGCGCCGCAGATGCCGGGCCCGGTCTCGATGGCGGAAGCTTGCAGGGCGGCGGGCCGCGCGCGCTACTACGCCGATCCGGTCTTCCCTGCCTGCTTTGTCTGCGGGACGGGCCGCCAGCCGGGGGACGGGCTGCGGATCTTCCCCGGGCCGGTGACCGGCAGGCCGTTGTGGGCGGCGCCGTGGACACCGGATCCCTCGGTCACCGGCGTCGGCGGGAGGGTCCGGCCGGAGGTGGTCTGGGCGGCGCTGGATTGTCCCAGCGGGATCGCCGCGGCTGAGGCCGCCGGCCTGGCCCAGGACACCGCGATCCTGCTCGGCCGGATGACGGCCAGCCTGGCGGTGCTGCCCGCGCCCGGCGGCCAGTGCCTGGTGATCGCCTGGC
>NZ_JASIAL010000097.1:0-7435 GCF_030042015.1 Trebonia sp.
GAGCGCCCGGGTCGATCAGTTGCGCGGGCACATCGCCTACGCCTCGAGCTTGGGCCGTGATGCTCCCGCCCTGCTGCTCAAGGCGGCTAGGCGGTTCGAGCCGATCGACCTGGAACTGGCCCGCGACACCTACCTGACGGCCTGGCATGCGGCAACGATGGCCGCGAACTTGCCGGACGCCGGCATCCTGGTCGAGATCTCTCGCGCAGCCCAGGCCCTTCCGCCGACGGCGGGCGCTCCGCATCCGGCCGACCTGATCCTGGCGGGCCTGGCGCGGCTGGTCACCGACGGGGCTGCCGCCGCGGCAGCGCCGTTGCGGCAGGCGGTCAGCGTCCTCACTGCCGGAAGCTTCTCCAGCGAACAGGGACTCCGCTGGGGATGGTTCGCCGCCAGCGTGCTGTGGGATTACGAGGCCCGTCATGCGATCGTAGCCAGGCAGGTCCAGCTGGCCCGGTCCGCCGGCGCGCTCGAACAGCTGGCGTCGGGTCTCGTCTTCCTGGCCAGGAGCTGCGCGTGGCGAGGCGACTTCGCGGCGGCCGGGTCCCTGATCACGGAATCCGACACCGTGGCCGAGGTGACGGGGATCCGCTTCGCGCCGTACGGCCGCATGTTCCTCGCCGCGCTGCAGGGTGACCAGGACGAGTTCGCCTCGCTGACGGCGGCCGTCAGCGTCGTCGCGACGGCCGGGGAGCAGGGGTTCGCGACGACGAACGCGCACTATGCGGCCGCGGTCCTGCATAACGGCTCCGGGCGTTACGCGGACGCGTTCGCGGCGGCCTGGCACGTCAGGGAGGAGGTGCGGCGGACGGGAGTAACGCCCAGGCTCGTCTCCATGTGGGCGCTGCCTGAGCTGATCGAGGCCGCCGTGCGCACCGGCCGCACCCAGGCCGCGGCCGAGACGCTGGCTGAGCTGGCGGAGACGACCCAGGCCGGCGAGACCGAGTACGGGCTGGGGCTCGAGGCGCGCTCGCGTGCCCTGGTCAGCGTGGGGGCGGCCGCCGAGGAGCGCTACCGCGAGGCGATCAGACGGCTCGGGCACACCCAGATGCGCACGGACCTGGCTCGCGCGCACCTGCTGTACGGGGAGTGGCTGCGCCGCCAGCGCCGTCGCCGCGACGCCCGCGACCAGCTGCGCACGGCCCTGGAGATGTTCGACGCCATCGGGATGGCGGCCTTTGCCGCCCGGGCCAGGGCGGAGCTGCGCGCCACCGGCGAGCACGCCGCGCCGGCCGGCCCGGGTCCGCTGCAAGGGCTGACGCCGCAGGAGGAGCAGATCGCCCGGCTGGTCGCCGAGCAGCTGTCCAACCGGGAGATCGCCGCCCGGCTGTTCATCAGCGCCAGCACCGTCGAGTACCACCTCGCCAAGACCTTCAGGAAGCTCGGCGTCACCAGCCGGACCGAGCTCGCCCGAACCCTGACATCGGCACCGGAACACCCGCCCCGCCAGGCTGACGGCTCCGCGCCCAGGGCCCCGGACCGTTGAGTCTGCCGGCCTCGCGCCACACGGTGGATGCGCAGGCCGGGCTGTCAGCTCTGACGGTGTGCGGCCGGGCGGTGACTGCCAGGGTTGCCCCTGAGTCCGGAAGAAACCGGAAGGGAAAGGGAGAAGTCCTGTGAATGACGTCGCTTACTGCACCTCCCCTGGCGCGGTAATGCCGTCCGTCTTGACGGTGTGCGGCCGGCTGGCGGTGGTCAGGCTGAGCTGACCAGGCGAGAGGGCTCCCCTCTCGCGCACCAACGCGAAGGGAAACGGTCGGATGACCACGAACTGGAACTGGCTGCAGGTCACGAGCAGCGACACGGACGGGGGGATGACGTCCGCACTGGTCTTCGCCGGGCAGAAGCTGGTGGTCGTCGGGGGCAGCAGCGGCATGGGGCGGCAGACCGCCGCCGATGTGGTGGCCGCTGGCGGCAGCGCGGTGATCATCGGTAAGGAGCCGGATAAGGTCGGCGCCACGGTCAAGGACCTGTCGGAGTCCGGCTCCGCTTACGGGATCACGGCGGACCTGACGGACCGGATGGCGGCGGAGGCGGCGTGCGGGCAGCTAGCGGCCGAGCACGCGGACGCGACCCTGCTGGTGAACGCGGCGGGGCTGTTCCTGCCCAAGCCCTTCCTCGACCATACCGGCGCGGATTACGACGCCTACCAGGAACTGAACCGGGCGATCTTCTTCCTGACCCAGACGGTGGCCCGCGGGATGGTCACCCAGGGGCGCGGCGGGTCGATCGTGAACATCGGCAGCATGTGGGCGCACCAGGCGGTGGGGGCGACCCCGTCGTCGGCCTACTCGCTGGCCAAGGGCGGGCTGCATGCCCTGACCCGCAACCTCGCGCTCGAGCTGGCGCCGCACAAGATCCGGGTCAACACGATCGCCCCGGCCGTCGTCGCCACCCCGATCTACGAGAAGTTCGTGCCCAAAGACCAGCTCGAGGCGACGCTGCACAGCTTCGACGCCTTCCACCCGCTGGGCCGGACCGGCACCGTCCGCGACGTGGCCAACACGATCACGTTCCTGTTGTCGCCGGCCACCAGCTGGGTGACCGGGGCCATCTGGAATGTCGACGGCGGCGTCATGGCCGGACGCAATTGACGCCGCAGGCCTCCCCGCCACCGGCCTCGTCCGCAGTGCCCGCGAGGACACCACGGCACCGGTCAGCAGCATCCGGAGATCCGCTGGCCAGGGGCAGTCAGCCGCGCTCGTTCGGAAAATCATCATTATCCCGAACGGGGGCGGCTGACTCCGGCCCGCCCCACGACTCCCGTAAGGACCAAGCGGGGACGGCAGGGACGGGCGAGAAGCGAAGCAAGGAGAAGTGAGGAAATCGTTGCCTGGGATCAAGGTGAAGCGTGCCGACGTGGTGCGGGCGTTGCAGGAGTACGACAAGCTCGGGCCGCAGGCCTTCTTCGCCGAGCATGGGTTCGGCTACACGACAACGTACGACCTGGTGTGGGATCAGCGCCGCTATCCGCCCAAGGCGATCTTGGGCACGGCCTATGAGTTCGCTACCGGCCACCGCCTGGAGCCGCTTCGTATCGGCGCAATCACCCCGGCAAGGTGACGCCTGCTGACCTAGGCAGATCCGAGGCTACATGAGGAAGACAGCGCCGGGGCCTGCGGACGGCACCCGCCTGCAGGGCCGCGTCGGGTCGTCCGGCGGTGATCACCGCCGACCGTTCCCATCGACCGGAAGGTACTCATGTCTCTCGAGACGCTGCTGGACAGGAACAAGGCGTTCGCCGCCACTGATGGCGTGGCCAGGAACCCGAAGATCCCGTTCATCCCCAATCAGCTGGCGTACATCATCACCTGCATCGACCCTCGCACCGAGCCGGCCGCCTTCCTCGGCGTCGACCTCGGCGACGCGATCGTGCATCGCGTGGTCGGCGGCCGGGTCACTCCCGCGGTGCTGCGCGACGTCGCGTACATCAGCTACCTGCTCGACACCAAGGCCCCTGACGGGCCCTGGTTCGAGCTGGCAGTTATCCACCACACCGACTGCGGCTCCACGTTCCTGGCCGACCCGGTGCTGCGCGCGGGGTTCGCCGCTCGTGGCTTCAACGAGGCCGAACTGGCCGCCTTGCCGGCCACTGACCCGGCCGCCACCGTCCGGGCCGACGTCAACATCCTGGTCACCGCACCCCAGATATCCCCCAACATCAGGATCGGCGGCTACGTCTACAACACCGCCGAGGGCACTATCGACACCATCGTCACCCCCACCCGGGCCGGCATCCGCTGACCATCCCCAGCGCTGCCCTGAAGCAGACGCGGGGCTCATGGCCGGCGGGTGAGCAAGCCACGGTTGAACGCCTCGGCGACGGCGGCAGCCCGGTCGCTGACCCCCAGCTTGGCGTAGATGTTCAGCAGGTGAGTCTTTACCGTGGCCTCCGTGATGAAGAGCCTGGCGGCCGCCTCCCTGTTCGTGGTCCCGGACGCCACCAGCTCGAGGACCTCGACCTCGCGCTGGCTGAGCGGGCCGGCGCCGGGGGAGCGGACCCTGCTCATCAGCCGGGCCGCCACCGCTGGCGAGAGCACCGCCTCGCCGCGCGCGACCGCCCGGACCGCGCGCAGCATCTCGGTTCGGGGGGCGTCCTTGAGCAGGTACCCGGTGGCGCCCGCCTCGATCGCCGCGAGCACGTGGCTGTCGGTGTCGTAGGTAGTCAGCACGAGCACGCGCCCGGCCACGCCTCTCCTGGCCAGTTCGGTTATCGCGGTCACGCCGTCCATGCCGGGCATCCGCAGGTCCATCAGGATCACGTCGGGCCGTAGCTCCTGGGCCAGCCGGACGGCCTCCGCGCCGTCGGCGGCCTCGCCCAGCACCTCGAACTCCGGGTTACGCGCGAACATGCTGCTCACCCCGTCTCGCACCACGGGATGGTCGTCCACGATCAGTAGCCTGATCGGAGCGGCGCCCTGGGCAGCGTCCGGGCCCGGTGCCGGGATGCTGGGACTGCTCACCCGGAGACCTCCGCGGGCGCGGCCGGGATGCAGGCGGAGATCCCGGTGCCAAGTCCCGGTTCCGATTCGATGTGCAGCGTCCCCGCCAGGCCCTCGATCCGCTGCCGCATCGCGATCAGGCCGAACCCGCCAGCCGTCCTGTTCGCGAGACCCCTGCCGTCGTCGCGGACGTCCAGCGCGACCTCGTGGTCCATGTACGACAGCGTCACCCCGGCCTTGGTCGCCTGGGCGTGCCTGGCGATGTTGGCCAGCGCCTCCTGCGCGGTCCGCAGCAGCGCGCTCTCGGCTTCCGGGGGCAGCGGCCGTTCGGTCCCGGTCGTCATGACCCGGACCTCGATCCCGTGCAGCGCCGACCAGCGCGAGGCGGTGCCGGCCAGCGCCTCGCTTAGCGAGGCGTCCTCCAGCGGCTCGGGACGCAGCGCGTCCACCGACCGCCGCGCCTCCGACAGGCTCTCCCTGGCCAGCCTGATCGCGGCGTCGTGGTGCCCGCGCCACTCCGCCGGTTCGCCCGCGTGCTCAGCCGCCTGCAGCTGGGTGATGATCCCGGTCAGCCCCTGTGCCAGCGTGTCGTGGATCTCCCGGGCCATCCGCTGCCGCTCGTCCAGCATCCCGGCTTCCCGCGCCTGGGTCACCAGCTGCTGGTGCAGGCCAGCGTTCTCGGCCAGCGCCGCCTCCAGCCTGCGGTTCGACTCCCGCAGCTCGTTCAGCGTCCGCCCGCGCTGGTCGTGCTGCGTTTCGAGGACATGCAGGAACCAGGTGAGGCCGCACACGGCGAGCATGTTGCAGGCGAAAATGGCGGCGCAGGCGGCCAGGCCGGCCGGCGTCGTCCTGTCCAGGCCCGCCGTCTGCGCCGTGGCCGCCACGCCGGCGGTGGCGGCCACGCCGGACAGCTGCCATGGCCAGGGCAGCAGCAGGATCGAATAGCTGTACCCGGCGTAGGCGTAGAACCCGAACCACGGATCCCTGATTACCAGCGCGTACGAGATGGCGATCAGCCCGGCCACGAACACGGCCGCGACCAGGGGGCGACCGCGCACCCGCGGGTGCACCGCCACCAGGCCCCACACCGCGGCCACCAGGCACAGCACCAGAGTGGTGGGCGCCGAACCCCAGTGCCCGGCCAGCACGGAGGTGGCCAGTGCGGCGAGGAGGACCAGCTGTACGGCCGACGCCCGGGCTGGCGCTGAGCGCCGCCACGTCTCCACCGGGTAGCCGGATCCCGGACCGCTCATCTGATCTCCTCCGCTCCCGAATCTACTCCCAGCGGAAGAACCTGACCGCCGCCAGTCCGAACGCCACCGCGTACGCCGCCATCGTCACCAGCTGCAGCCAGGACGGCCACTGCCCCTGAGTCGCGTCCTGCAGTGCGGGCACCGCCGCGCCCAGCGGGGTGGCGTGGCTGATGTGCTGCAGCACCGTCGGCATGTTCTGGATGGGCAGCCACAGCCCGGCGAAGAACATCATCAGGTAGAAGAAGACCGCGCCGATGCCCCGGGCGACGCCTGCGCTGGACGCCACCGCGGAGATGAACAGCCCGGCCGCCATCAGCGCGGCGGCGGACACCACGCCGGTCACGAGGAACCCGCCGAGCTGACGCGGCGCGGCCACTCCGTATCCGCCGCTGGCCACGGCCAGCAGGACGATCACGATGGCCGCGGTGACGACCAGCTTGACCGTGAGTTCGGCGACTAGCACCCGGACCGGCCCGGCGGGCGTGGTCTTCAGCCGGCGCAGGTATCCCAGCTCCCGGTAGCCGGCCAGCGTCGCCGGCATGGCGATCAGGGACAGCAGGCCCATCGCGAAGACCAGCAGGATGGGCACGTACACGTCGAGCGTGGTCAGGCCGCCGTACTTGGCGACCGGCGTGTTGAAGGAGTGGATCGAGCCGAAGATGATCATCAGGAGCAGCGGGAACCCGCCGCCCGCCAGCAGTCCGACTGCCGCACGCCCCCGGGTGAACAGCTTCAGCTCGGTGATGATGAGCTGGGTCATCGCGGAACGCCTGCGCAGGGCCGGCGCCGCCATCGTGGTGGCCGTCATGGCTGTTTCCTCTCGGTCGTCGCCGATGTCGCAGTGTCCGGGTCTTCGCCGGCCCGCGAGTGCCTGCCGGTGAACGTGAGGAACGCGTCCTCCAGGCTGGCCTGCTCCACCCGCAGCTGCTCAGCCACGATCTGGTTGCGGGCCAGCGCGGAGATGACCGCGTTCAGCGCCTTGCTAGTGCCGGTGACCACGACGGCGTCGCCCTTGCGGACGACCTTGGTAACCTCCGGCAGGCTTTCCAGCAGCCGGTCATCGACCGGAACGGACGGGCGGAACTGGATCCGCTGCTCGGTTTCGACCCGCTCGGCGAGCGCGGCCGGAGTATCCAGCGCCACGACCTGGCCCGCGTCGATCATGGCTACCCGGTCGCACAGCCGCTCGGCCTCCTCCATGAAGTGGGTGACGAGCACGATAGTGACCCCGCGGTCGCGCACCCCCTCGATCAGGTCCCAGGTGTCGCGCCTGGCCTGCGGGTCCAGGCCGGTGGTGAGCTCGTCAAGCACCGCCACCCGCGGCCTGCCGACCAGCGCCAGCGCGATCGACAGCCGCTGCTGCTGGCCGCCGGAGAGCTTGCGAAACGGGGTCCTGGCCTTGGCCGAGATCCCCAGCACCTCAATCAGCTCCCGCCAGTCCGCCGGATCGCGGTAGAAGGAACTGTAGAGCTCCAGTGCCTCGGCAACCCGGAGCTGATCGGGCAGCCGGCTCTCCTGCAGTTGCACCCCGAGCCGCTGGGTAAGCTCGGCCCGGTCCCGGAGCGGATCGAGCCCGAGCACGCTGATCTCGCCCTGGTCCGGCTCCCGGAGCCCCTCGATGCACTCCACGGTCGTGGTCTTGCCGGCGCCGTTAGGGCCGAGGATCCCGAAGATCTCGCCCTCGTGCACGGTGAACGAGACATCGCCGACCGCGACGGTATCCCCGTACTCCTTGTGCAGGTT
>NZ_JASIAL010000518.1:0-12439 GCF_030042015.1 Trebonia sp.
CGAGCAGCCAGCAGCCGGCCGCGAGCAGCACCGCGGGGTACAACGCCACGATCGCGAGCTCAAGCCACGGCGACCAGGTGAACCCGGGGACCGGCTTGACCGCGGCCAGGGAGTTGCCCGCGATCAGCTCGGGCGTGAACCTGCCGATGCCGCGCCCTGCCGCCCCTGCCGCTCCGGCGACGGCCGGCAGCACGAACAGGCCGCCGACCAGCGTGGCGACCGCGGCGGCACCGTGCCGGACGATGGCGCCGATGCCGAGTCCGGTCAGGCCGATCAGCGCGAGGTACGCGCCGGTCATCAGCACCGCCCGCAGCACTGGGCCCTGGCTGAGCGCCGGGTGCGGCACCGCAGGCCGCAGCGCGGCGATGCCCAGCAGGAACGACAAGAACGTCGTGATCTCCCCGAGGGCCAGGACCACCGTCGCGTACACGCAGGCCTTCGCGCCCAGCACAAGCGGCCGCCGCGGGATCGCGGCCAGCGTGACCTTGATCAGGCCGGTCGAGTATTCGCCCGTCATCGTCAGCACGCCGAGCACGCCGGTGATGACCTGGCCGAACACGACGCCCGCGAGCACGTTGCTGGTCGGGTCGCCGGTCACGCTGCGGGTGTTGAATCCGGCGACCACGCCGAGCGCGACCGTCGCGAGCATCCCGCCGCCAAGCACCCAGGTCGTCGAGCGCAGCGTGCGCAGCTTGATCCATTCCATCCGGGCCGCGTCCGGGAACCGGTAACCGTCCATCGGGGAACTCCGTCGTCAGGCCGAAGAACGCCTCTTCGAGCGAACCGCCGGCCCGGCCGCTCAGCTCCCGCACGGTGGTGTCCGCGACCACCCGCCCGCGGCTGATGACGACCAGCCGGTCGGCGGTCACCGCCAGCTCGCTGATCAGGTGGCTGGAGACGAACACCGTCCGGCCCTGCGCGGCCAGCGATCTCATCAGGTCCCTGATCCACCGGACTCCCGACGGATCAAGGCCGTTCACCGGCTCGTCGAGCAGCAGCACGCCAGGGTCGCCGAGCAAGGCGGCCGCGACCGAAAGCCGCTGTGCCATGCCGAGCGAGAACGTCCCGGCCCGCCGCGAGGCCACATCGCTCAGCCCGGCAAGGCCGAGCACCTCTTCGACGCGCCGCGGCGGGATGCCGCCGCCCGCGGCGAGCGCCGCCAGATGCGCATGCGCGCGGCGGCCGGGGTGGAATCCCCGCGTCTCAAGCACCGCCCCGACCGACCGCAGCGGCCAGCGCAGCGCGTGGTATGGCGCCCCGTCGATGAGCGCCTCGCCGCGCGTCGGCGCGTCCAGGCCCATGATCAGGCGCATCGTTGTGGACTTGCCCGAGCCGTTCGGCCCAAGAAAACCGGTCACGATGCCCGGATGGACCTCGAAGGTCACATCGTCGACGGCGACCGTGCGGCCGTAGCGTTTGGTGAGGCCCTGTGCGCAGATCATGGCCACGACGCTACGAACACCCGGCGCGACCGGCATCGCCGCCAGGAGCCATCTCCAGGCACGGCGGTCGTACCCAGGTATGACGCCGCTAGCGGGACGCCAGATCCCCGCGCCGCGGCCTAACCTAGGGATGTGGACGCGCTAGTCCAAGTGCTCGCCGGCCGTGACCGGGTGCCCGAATGGCGTTCGGCGGCGGCCCGGCGAACAGCGGTGCTGCTGAGCTGGCTGGCCTTCGCGCTGCTGGCCGCGTCGGCGCTGGCGGCGGTGACCGTGGGCCGCGGCGGGCGGACCGGTCTGCAGCCAAGCGACGCCGGCTGGCTCGCCGTCGCGTTCGCCGTCTCGGCGGCGCTGCCGCTGGCGCCGCGGCGGGCGCTGCTCGCCTGGCGTCTCGCCTTCGTCGTGGTGCTGGTCGCGCCGCTGATTCCCGGCCAGACCCGCGCGGACCCGGGCTTCTACGGCGTGCTGGCCATCGTCTATGTCGTGGCCGGGCTGCGCTATGCGAGCCCGGCCCTGTGGTGGATGGCCGCCCTGACGCTGGTCCCGGTCTGGCTGTGGACCGGCCCGGACTGGACGTACCCGGCCCGGCTCACCGCCGGGCTCGTGGTGCTCGCGACCGCGCTGCAGGCGATCGCTAACTGGCGGCGGGACCGGCGCGCGCTCGCCAGGCAGACCGAGAACGCCGAGCGCGAGCGCGAGCGCAGTGCCGTCCTGCAAGAGCGGGCCAGGATCGCGCGCGAACTGCACGACGTGGTGGCGCACCACATGTCGATGATCGCGGTCCAGGCGGAGACCGCGCCGTACCGGCTGGCCGCCGCGCCCGGCGGGGCGGACCTGCCCGAGCCGGTGAAGGCGGAATTCGCCGCGCTGAGCGGCGCGGCCCGCGAGGCCCTCACCGACATGCGCGGGCTCCTCGGCGTGCTGCGCAGCGACGACGCCGGCCAAGCCGGCGACCCAGCCCAAGCCGGCGACCCAGCCCGCCGCGGCGCTGCCGAACTAATGCCGCAGCCACGGCTCGAAGACGTCCCGCACCTGGTCGACGCGGCTCGCCGCGCTGGCGCCGCGGTCACGCTGACCATGCCTGATAACAGCAAGAGGCGGCCGCTGCTGCCTGGCGTCGGGCTCACCGCCTACCGGATCGTGCAGGAATCGCTGTCCAACGCCGCCAGGCACGCCCCTGGCGCCCCAGTCAGCGTGGTGGTCGAGCAGGAGCCACGGTCCGTTCTGCTGAAGATAATGAGCGGGCCGGCCACGGCGCGCCAGCCGAAGACGGACGGGACCGGGCACGGGCTCGCCGGGATGCGGGAGCGGGTGGTGCTGCTCGGCGGGTCGCTGGACGCCGGGCCGGAGGCGGACGGCGGGTTCGCGGTCCGCGCGGTGCTGCCTGCGGGCACGCCCCTCCCTGCGGGCAGGCCGCAGCCGGCGGGCACGCCCCAGTGACACCAGAAGCGGCGCCGATCAGCTGCCTGATCGCCGATGACCAGGCGATGGTCCGTGAGGGGTTCGGCGCGCTGCTTGCGGCACAGCCGCAGATCACGGTCGCCGCGCTGGCCGCCGACGGCGCAGAAGCCGTCGAACTCGCCAGGCGCACCAGGCCCGACGTGGTGCTGATGGACGTCCGGATGCCTGTCATGGACGGCTTGCAGGCCATCCGTGAGCTGCTCGGGAACGCCAGGAACCCGCCGCGCGTGCTGATGCTGACCACGTTCGACCTCGACGAGTACGTCTACGAGGCGCTGCGGGCGGGGGCGAGCGGGTTCCTGCTCAAGGACGCCCCGGCCGCCGAGCTCGTGCACGCGGTCCGGGTGGTCGCCGCCGGCGACGCGCTGCTCGCGCCGTCGGTGACCAGGCGGCTGATCGCCGACTTCGCAGGCCGCCACGGCCCGCGCGCGGGCACCGCCGGCACGGCCGGCCCCATCGGCACCATCGGCGCAGCCGGCACGGCCGGCCCCGCCGCGCGACAACGCCAGCCGCTGGCCGAACTCACCCCGCGCGAACTCGAAGTGCTCACGCTCATCGCGCGCGGCATGTCCAACGCGGAGATCAGCGCCTCGCTGGTCATCGCGGAACAGACCACAAAGACCCACGTCGGCCGCATCCTCATGAAGCTTGCGCTGCGCGACCGGGCGCAGGCTGTCGTGCTCGCCTATGAGTCCGGCCTGGTCGCCCCCGGGCAGTGAAGCCTGATGGACGAGGGCACCGCCTCGCGCACCGCCCGCAGTGTCGCGGCGCACCGGCTGGACTTCGCGCGCGCCGAAACGCCGTACGGTGACCCGGACGCCGACGTCGCGCTCGCCAGGGACGTCACGGACGGGCTCGCGGCGCCGCACACCCGGATGCACGACTACCTGCGCGGACGCACGGCGTTCTTCGACCACGTGGTCGTGCGCTCGATCGAGCGCGGCGTCGCGCAGGTCGTGGTCGGCGCCGCCGGGTACGACGGCCGCGCGTTCCGGTACGCCAAACCCGGGGTGCGCTGGTTCGAGGTGGACCACCCCGCGACCCAGGCGGACAAGCTGGCGCGGATCGCCCGCCTCGGCATCGACGCGCGGCACGTCCGGTTCGTCGCGGCGGACTTCGCGCGGGCGCCGGTCGCCGGCCTGCTGGCCGCGGCGGGCCTGGACCCGCGCAGCCCCGCCTTGTTCCTGCTCGAAGGCGTCGCCGTGTACCTGGACACGGACGTCCTTGAGCGGGTCCTCGGGCAGTTCCGCGCGGCCACCGTGGACGGCAGCGTGCTCGCCATCAGCGTGTCGCTGGCGTCGGCGCAGGGCCAGGCCCGCGAGCGCTTCCGGGCGTCGGTCGCCGCGCTGGGGGAGCCGGCCCGCTCGGTGCTCGTCCCGCAGGAGGCGGCCCGGCTGCTCGCCGGGCAGGGATGGCGGGTGATCGAGGCCCGCGACCGGCTGCGGGCCGCGGGCCTGCTGACCGCCCGTGCCACCGGCCCGCCCACTCCTTAGCCCGACCGATTCTCAGCCCGGGTTCGCTCCGTTATTGGTGGTGTGGGCCCCACCACCAATAGGTTTGCAATGCCACGAACTTAAGCCGCCCAGCCTGCCGGCGGACAAACCACCGATACCGGGCGCGGTGCGCGGGCGCTGGCCAAGATAGGAGCCGAGCGGCATCCGGAAATCGGTATAAAACGGGCAATAAACCTGCGGCCCGGGTCCTAAGTTCCCGATGCCGTCCCACTATCTGAGACCGCCGCCGGCCAGCCGCCCGCGCCCCGGCCAGCCTGCCGCGCCCTTGCCGCACTGCTCACACCCACATCACCTGACCAGGTGACATGCACCCGAGGGAGCGGCGACGCAGCCCCTTAACTTCCCGAGATTGCAAGCCTATTGGCGCTGGGGGCCCCGCCATCAAAAGGCCGGCTTCCGGGGAGGGCCGGGGGCCGCCGGGGAGCGGGGCGCCTGGGGCGTGTGGTTAGCGTGTGGCCAGATGGGAAGTTAAGCAGTCGCAACCAGGCAGCGGGCCCGGCGCAGGCCGCGGGTGCGGCAGTTCGGCCCGGCGCAGGCCGCGGGTGCGGCAGTTCGGCCGGGCCCGGGCCGCGGGTGCGGCAGTTCGGCCGGGCCCGGGCCGCCGACATTCGGGGGGAATGCCAGATGGCAGCCGATTTCAGCCAGCTCACGGACAAGGTCAACGAAGCCCAGGCCCAGATCAAGGCCACGATGGGCAAGGGCAGGGACCAGCTGCAGGCCCAGGTGGAGCAGGCCCAGAACAAGGCTGAGCAGCAGGCCGATCAGATCAAGACGAAGGCGGCGCAGTCCAAGGACAAGGCCGCCGCGAACTGGCAGGCCATCCAGGACAGATGGCAGTCGCACGTCGCGCAGCTGCACCAGCGGACCGCCGACATGAAGGCTGAGCGTGACGTCCGCAAGGCCGAGCTTAAGGCCGAGATCGCCGAGGGCGACGCGCAGGACGCGATCAACTTCGCCATCGCCGCCGTGCAGGAGGCCGAGTACGCCGTCCTTGACGCCGCGCTGGCGCGCTCGGACGCCGACGCCCTCGCGGGCAAGCGCTAGCTGACGCCTGTCAGGTGGGCGAGCCCGCGGCCGAGCCGGTCTCGCGGCCGGCGTCCCAGCGGGTCAGCGTGCGGTCCCAGTCGAGCGGCACGGTGTAGGCCTCGCCCTGGGCGAGTTCGCTGTCCCAGTCCTCGACCGGCACTCGCCACATGACCTCGAACTCGATGCCGCTCGGGTCCTTCGCGTACAGCGACTTGGACAGCCGGTGGTCGCTCTCCCCCACCAGCGCTCCCGCTGCGCGCAGCTTCTCGCGCGCTTCCACCAGCTCGGCCAGCGTGCCGACCTCCCAAGCCAGGTGGTACAGCCCCACCTGCGGCCCGCCGGTCGCCCGGCCCGCCCCGATGTCGAACAGCCCGAGGTCGTGATCGTTGACCGAGCCGGGGGACCGCAGGAACGCGGCGCGGCCAGGGATCTCCATCCGGACCTCGAAGCCGAGGGTCTGCGTGTAGAACTCGACCTCGCGTTTGAGACCGTTCACATACAACACCGCGTGGTTCAGGCGGCGTACTGGCATGGAGAGCTCCTGATCGGCTGAAGAGTCGGCACTGCTCGTTCGGGATAATGGATTTTATGAAGATCTTTATTTCCTTCGATATGGAGGGGGTCGCCGGGATCGTTGACTGGGCCCAGTGCAGGGGGCCTGGCCAGCCGTACGAGGAGGGGCGCGCGCTGCTGCTCGGCGAGGTGAACGCCGCCATCGACGGGGCGCTGCTTGGCGGGGCGACCGAGGTCGTGGTCAACGACTCGCACGGGACGATGAACAACCTCAACGCCGCCGAGCTGCACGGGCGGGCGGTGTACGTCGCCGGGCGGCACAAGCCGCTGTACATGATGGAGGGCATGGACGCCAGCGTGGACGCCGTGTTCTTCGTCGGCTACCACGGGTCGATCTCAGGGACGAGCTCGGTGCTCTCGCACACGTACAACCCATCGGTCGTGTCGCAGGTCGAGCTCAACGGCGTGCCGTGCGGTGAGAGCGGGATCAACGGGCTCGTCGCGCTCGCGTGCGGGGCGCCGGTCGTGCTGATCACCGGCGACCAGCAGACGGTCACCGAGGGCGATCCGTTCTTCAAGGACGCCGAGCGGGCGGTGGTGAAGGAGTCGATCACCCGGTTCGCCGCGGCGCAGCTGCACCCGCTGGACGCGCGTGACAAGATCGCGGGCGCGGCGCTGGCGGCGGTGCAGCGGGCGCGCTCGGTGCCGCTGCCGGACATCGCGCTGCCCGCCCGGCTCGACGTCCACATGCAGACCGCCGACATGGCGGAGGTGGCGAGCTGGGTGAAAGGCGCGCAGCGGACGGGCACACGGAAGGTGCGGATCGAGGGGGACGACCCGCTGGCCGTTTACCGGTCGTTCGTCGGGATCACCTACATCACCCGGGTGGCCGAAGGGCGCTAGCTGGTCAGCGGATCGCCCGGCGGCGGCGGATCTCGCGGTACCTGCGGCGCTGGGACGGGTCGAGCATGAAGTACGCAGCTGTGGGGATCCCGATCGCGAGCACGACGATCCCTGCTGTCACATACCACGGGAAGACGATCAGCAGGATCAGCCCAAGGACGATCCCCGCGATCGACCACTTCATGTGCGGTGTCATGATGACTCCATCCATCCCGGCTGCTCTCCAGCCACTTTCAGCTTATCTCCGTGGAGGACTGTCGTGCCGATTTCCATGCCCGTCGGCGCAGAGGCTAACGAACTCCTTACGCGCAGCGCGCTGGCACTGCTAATCGCGATGCTACTCGATCAGCAGGTCCCGCTGGAACGGGCGTTCAGCGCGCCCTACGACCTGGCCCAGCGGCTCGGGCACGAGCCGACCGCGGAGGAACTCGCCGCGTTCGACCCCGGCGAGCTGGCGGCCGTCTTCGCGCAGCGCCCGGCGCTGCACCGGTTCCCGAAGGCGATGGCCGCGCGGGTGCAGGAGCTCGCGCGGCTCATCGTGACCGGGTACGGCGGCGACCCCGCCGCCGTGTGGCTGACGGCCGGCTCTGGCGCGGAGCTGCTCGCGCGGGTGTCGGCGCTGCCAGGCTTCGGCGAGCAGAAGGCGAAGATCTTCGTCGCGCTGCTCGGCAAGCAGCTCGGCGTGCGGCCGCCGGGCTGGCGGGAGGCGGCGGGATCCTTCGGCGCTGACGGGTCGTTCCTGTCCGTGGCCGACATCTGCGACGAGGAGTCGCTCGGGCAGGTCCGGTCCTACAAGAAGGGGCTGAAGGCGGCCGGGGCGGCGGCCTCGGCCGGCTCGCCGCGGCAGGCCCGGTTACGCCGGTTAGCGCCCGCGTGATGAGGGGGCAGACAGCGCGCGTTCGTTCGGGATAATCCCTGTATGTCAGGGATCGGGATCGAGTCGTTCATAGCGCGGCTGCCGAAGGTGGAACTGCACGTCCACCTGGTCGGCTCGGCGTCGGCGGCGTCCGTGCTCGAGCTGGCGCGCCGGCACCCGGAAAGCCCGGTGCCGCGCACCGAGGAGGGGCTGCGCGAGTTCTACGCGTTCCGCGACTTCCCGCACTTCATCGCGGTCTACAAGGCCGTGAGCGCGCTGCTCACCGAGCCTGAGGACATCGCGGACCTGGTGCGCGGGGTGGCGCGGGACCTGGCCGTGCAGCAGGTCAGGTACGTCGAGATGCAGGTCGCGCCGTACCCCTTCCGGCGGGCCGGCATGCCGCCGGCGGTGATTAGCGAGGCGCTCGACGCGGGCGCGCGGGACGCGCTGTCCGCCTGTGGCGTGCGGATCGCCTACATCTTCGATTTCCCCGGGCAGACCGCCGACCAGGACGCGGTGCCCACGCTCGAGCACGCGCTGACCGCGCCGCCGCAGGCGCTGATCGGTATCGGGATCGGCGGCATCGAGGCGGAACGGGCGCCGCATACGGACGTGATCAGGGACGTGTTCGGCGCGGCGGCCGCGGCGGGGCTGCACTGCGTGCCGCACGCCGGCGAGACCACCGGGCCGGAGACCGTCTGGGAGGCGATCGAGTTCCTGCACGCCGAACGGATCGGGCACGGGATCAACTCGCTTGCCGACCCGCGGCTTGTCGCTTACCTGCGGGAGACCCAACTGCCTGTGGACGTCTCCCCGACCTCCAACGTGTGCACCCGGTGCGTGGCGTCGCTCGGCGAGCACCCGCTGCCGCGGATGCTCGCCGAGGGCCTGTACGTCACGCTGAACAGCGATGACCCGCCGATGTTCGGCACCTCGCTGAGCAACGAGTACCTGGTGGCGGCCCGGGTGTTCGGGCTCTCGGCCGCCTCGCTCGCCGCCCTGGCCGGCAACGCGGTGCGGGCGTCGTTCCTCGAGCAGGACGCCAAGGAGGAGCTCATCGCGGAGATAGCCGGCGTCGCCGGGCCGGCTCAGGAACCCGGCTTCGGGGTGGGCGGGATGTAATTGTCATAGCAGTCCAGTGCGGGCGTGTACGTCTGCGGGTTCTTGATCGAATCGTTGGTGATCGTGATGAGTTCGCCTTCGACCCAGTCTGTGGTGTACGGCGGATTGACATTGCTCGTGAACTTGAGCAGGGGGGTCGCGGCGTCGGTGCGACGACCGGTCCCGGCCACCGTCCAGGTGTCTACCTTGTTAAAGCCGGGCCAGCACCAGACCGCCTGCGTAGTGCTCTGCAGGAGTCCTGTCGCTGTCCACGGGGTCCCGAGCTGCGTGCAGTACGAGCCGAAGTGGATCTGAGAGGCAGGGATCTGATCGCACGGAGTCGTCCACGTAAATGGAATCTTCTGCGGGTTCGCCGCGGCCACCCTGGCCAGGGACGCCGTGGCGGCCGGCGCCCGGGCAGCCGGCGCCGGGGCGGCGCTGGCCTGGCTCAGCCCGAGCCCCATGAGCCCGGTGACCGCCACCGCGACCACCAGCAGGCGGACGAGCCGCTGTCTTGCTCGTGTCGCGAGGCCATGCTCACCGCGCTCCCCGCTGCGCTGGGTCATGACAACCTCCCTGGATCGCTGGATGCCAGGCGGAGGTCATGCTGGCCGCCAGGAGCGGTTTCCCCCGGAGCTGGCCGTCGGCTCAACCGCAGCATGCGCCCGGCCGCCGGGTCATCATCCGTCCCGGGTGAGAAATGGTTATCGATGTGTCCCGGGTCGCGCAGCCGTCACGCCGTCACGACGCGAACCCGGGACACATCGGGCTGGCCGGCCCGGATCAGGACGAGAACGCGAAGATCGTCGTCGTGGTCATCGTCTGGCCGGCGAACAGCTCGGCCGACGGGAAGTTGGGCTGGTTCGGCGCGTTCGGGAAGTCCTCTGTCTCGAACGCGTACGCCTGCGTCTGGCGGTAGAGGTGGCCGCTGATGCCGATGAGCGTGCCGTCGAGGAAGTTGCTGGTGTAGAACTGGATGCCCGGCTGGTCGGTCCAGACGGTCAGGTGCCGGCCGCTGACCGGATCGTAGGCGGTGGCGGCCAGGGTGAGCCCGTCGAGCTGGGGACCGGTGGTGTTGAGCACCCAGTTGTGGTCGTATCCATGGCCGATGAGGAGCTGCTGGCAGGCCTGGGAGCTGGGCTGGGTGCAGTCGTCGATCCCGGACGCGATCGTGCGCGGCCGCAGGAAGTCGAACGGCGTGCCGGCGACAGGGACCTCGGTGCCGAGCGGGATCGAGGTGGCGTCGACCGGCGTGTAGTCGTCGGCGTTGATGGAGACCACCTGGCTGGCGGCGCTGCCTGATGCCTCGCCCGCCAGGTTGAAGTAGCTGTGGTTGGTCAGGTTGACCACGGTGTTCAGGTTGGGCGAGTCGTTGTGCACCACGTAGTGGATGCCGTACTGCCCCGCGTTGCTCAGCGTGAACGTGACGTCGACGGTGATCTGGGCGGGATAGCCGGTGCAGCCCTGCGGGAAGCTCGTGCAGCCGGGGCTCGTGTTCGGCGCGGCGCCGTCGCCGTTCGGGCTGACGAGCTGGAGGGTGACGCCCACCTCGTCGTTCGTGGTGATGAGGCCGCCGACCTGCGACCAGACGTGGCTGCCGAAGCCGACCAGCCCGCCGTGCAGGCTGTTCGGCCCGTTGTTCAGTGCGACCGTGTAGGTGTGCACCTTGCCGTCGGGCTGCATGAGCTGGAAGGTGCCGCCGGCGATCCGGTTGGCGTAGCGGCCGATCGTCTCGCCGAAGTACGGGCCGCCGTTGGCGGTCACCGGCGGGCTGTTCTCGGCCACGTAGTCGGCGAGGGTCGCGAATCCGAGCACGACGTCCGCCACCTGGCCGTCGCTGCCGGGGACGTAGATCGCCTGGGTGGTGGCGCCGTAGGAGAGCAGCTGAATCGTCACGCCCTGGGCGTTGGTCATCGTGTACCGGTACGTGGGGGTGAGCTTGCCGGTGTACGGCTCCACCGTGCTGCCGAAATACTCCTTGGTGATCGACAGCTGGCCACCCGCTCCGTTGCTCACGGCATGCGAGGCGGCCGGCGCCCTGGCGGCGGCGAGCACCCCGCCGAGCGCGAGCGCCGCTACTGCCGCGGCGCTTATCCCCGCCCTGGCCAGGATGCGGGTCCGGGTCACGGCCCGCAGATATCGGTGTCTGCCCTCAGTACGCATGAAAGCTCCCTTCGCTGGCCTGGAGCCGGCCGCGCGGCCGGCGCTGGCCTCGTGAGGGATTATGAGCAATGAAAACGAGATCATAACGCCCTGCTGAACAAATCCCCTAAATATTTATGCGAGAATCAGGCATAAAGATTTTGCTTTTGGCAATTTTGACACATTGGTTGCGCAATTGCCTTGATTGACGGGCGTCGCCCGCACGGGGACAGGCGCCTGACCGGCCGCTTCCCCGGCACGGTCGTTAATTTCAGCTCCGGACAGCGGGCCCTGGAGCGAAACGTCGCGGCGCAGGGCGGACCGCGCCGGGGCCGGCGCGGTCGCGGCGGATAACGGGAAAGAAAGACCCGGTCAGGACCGGTCGGATCTTTCCCGTTAAATGGCTATGCCCGGCCCGCGGGGCATGGGCAGGCACCCGTGTGACGGGCGGAGGCCCGGCCGCCGAAGTGGCGCGGCCCCTGGGCCCGCTGACAGCGATGGCGGCTGCTGGGGCCGCGGGGGCCGCGGGGTGGCCGGCGCGGGAAACGCCGCGGTTCAGCGCCGAGCCGACGGCTGCGGCCGGCGGCACGGCCGTACAGTCGTGTGGTGGCCAAACACTGGACCGGATGGCCGGCCGCCGCCCTGGCGATGCTGGTCACGCTGGCGCTCGTGGCCGGCGAGCTGACCGACGCCGCGCAGCGGCGGTGGTGGTCGGCCCACTCGCTGACGACAGACACGGTGTCGGGGCTGCTCGTGCTGCTTGTCACGGTCCTCGTGGTGAACCAGCTGCTCAGGAGGCGGCAGTCGCGGGAGCGCGGCCAGGCGGTCGCGGCCCAGGCGACCATCATGGTGGCCCAGGCCGCCCGGGCCGCCAGGGCCGTGTCGGCGCTGGCGCACGGTTCCGGCGACCGCGACTCCGATTCCGATTCCGATTCCGATGAGTTCAGGACCTACATGATCATGTTGCTGGTCGGCGCGCCCGTGCTCATCGATGACCCGGTCTCGCGGCGCTTCCTGGAACAGGCGCAGTTCCTCGGCGGCGTGCTGGCGCGCACGCTCACGACGCTGCACGGCACGGCACACGCGGGCGCCCCGAGCCCCCCGAGCCCCCCGCCTGACGCCGAATTCGACGACGCGGTGCAGCGGCTCAAGGACGCCGCGGCCCCGCTGCTGCAATTGCTCAGTCCTGAGGTGCTCAGCACCGTCGAGGGCATGGCGTGGACCGCGGACGAGATCGGATAGGGGCGACGCGCGGGTGGCGGGCGGTCTGCGGGCGGGTGGCGGGCGGGTGGCGGGAGTCCGCACAGGAACGCACGCGGATTATCGGCGCCCGCCACATTGCGGCGCCCGCGCGGCCGCCGGGTATGGTTTTGCCCAAATGAGCCCCCATTCCGCGCCAGGACCGGTGAGGAGCGCGACGCGATGACAGCCCGGCAGCAGTTCGCCCGCCTGCTTCCGCTGGCCCTGCTGGTCGTGCTCGCGAT
>NZ_JASIAL010000098.1:0-4362 GCF_030042015.1 Trebonia sp.
GCCGCGCCTCCACGAGCCCCGGCGTTGCCCCGACCTGCCGGGCGAACGCGTCGCCCGCCGAATCCTGCGCCGCGCCGCCGCCGAAGACCGTCCGCCCGTTCGCCGCCGCCCGGTCCGCGGCGTGCCGCAGCAGGTCGCGGCCGATGCCGCGCCGCCGGGACGCGGGGCGCACGTACGGCCTGAGGAAGCCCCGGTCCCGGTTCTCCAGGTCAGGGAATTCCAGCTGGTACCAGGCAAGCGCCTCGTCAGGCGCCGCGCCGGGGACGAACCACAGCTCGCCGGGGTTGCTGTCCCAGCCGTGCAGCACCCAGACGCGGAACACGCCGAATGACATCGGCGGCCGCAGCGGGTCGTCGATCGCCTGCGCCGCCGCCTGTACCCGATGGCACGCCCGCACGGCGTCGTCGTCGGCGGGATCCACTCGCACGATGCGCATCCCTCCAGCCAACACCCGCCAACCAGCACGACGCGAACGATTTTCCCGGCCGGACGGCGCGCCGCCCGCCGGGCCGCTACCATCGGCCGGACGGATAACCGGATGATCACGGTTGTCCCCGCGAATCTGGTCTAATGGCGCGTAACAGGACATAATCGGCCAAGGACGACCGCGAGGCGCGAACGAGGGGAAGGGGCGTTGGTGCTGATCATCTGGGGTCTTGGCGTCTTCTACCACACGATCGCGCAGGGCGCCTTCTTCTGTCGTAAATGCGGCGGCGACCGGCGTTACCGGCGCCGCGCCGGCCGTCGTTTCATCACGCTGTTCTTCATCCCGCTCGTCCCGCTTGGCAAGACCGGCGAGCACGTGCAGTGCGCCACGTGCAAGACCCGGTACGTCACCGAGGTGCTGCGGCTGCCCACCGCCGCCCAGATGGAGCGGGCGCTGCCCGCCGGGATGCGCGCGCTGGTGTCGGTCATCCTCCGGGCGGGCGACCCGGCAAGCCCCGCCGCGCGGCGCCGTGCCATCGAGGCGGTGACCGGCGCGGGCGCGCAGGACTATGACGACGCGGCGCTCGAGGCCGACCTGGCGCAGTCGGCCGGGGCCGGACGGCAGGCGATCGCCATGCTCGGCGCCCAGCTGCAGGTGCACGCCAGGGAGTGGCACCTGGCCGAGCTGATCAGGATCGCCATGGCGGACGGCCCGCTGACGGGAGCCCAGCGCGCGGCGATCGAGTCCGTCGCCGCCGACCTCGGCCTGACCCAGGCCCAGGCGGTGGGCGTGATCACGCTGACCGCGCAGGGCGCGGGCCAGAGCTGACCCGCCAGCACACCCAGCAACCACCGCCCAGCAGCCGGCGCCCACCACCCACCACAGCTAGCTAGGTGGAGCCAAGCGCGAGGGCGTCCGCCACCGGCAGGTCGTAGCCCTGGGGCTGCGGATCGAGCAGCTCGTAGCCCAGCGCCTCGTTGATCGAGATCATGTGGCTGTTGGCGGTGGCGTTCCCGGTCAGGATGCGCTGCAGCCTGGGCTCCGCCACGGCCAGCCATTCCAGCATCGCGGCCTTGACCAGCAGCCCGAGCCGGTGCCCGCGGTGCGGCCTGGCGACCGCGGTGATCTGCTGGTACGCCCACTCCGGGTACTCGGGGTCCACCTCGATCTGGGTGACCGCGGCCAGCTCGCCTGTCGCGTCGTGCCGCGCCACGACCGAGTAGCCGCGGGTGCCGAACAGCTCCCGCTGGTCGTCGATCCGCTCGCGGACCCGCGGCGCGTCCCAGACCGAGGGCTCGTGGCCGGCGGTGCGCGGCGCGTCCTGCATCGCGTTGTGCACGGCGGCGAGACCGGCCAGGTGCTCGTCGGGCGTCCGGCCGGTCCAGCACAGCAGCGAGTAGCCGACCGCCGCCCGCGCGGCCAACTCGCGCAGCGCGGCGACCTGCCCTGACCGCAGCTTGGCGAGAACCTGGACCCGCCTCGCCTCAGCGATGCCCGGCGTGGCCCCGGCGTGCCGGGCGAACGCCTCTCCTGCCGAGCCCCGCCGCACGGCTGTCGCCAGCAGCGACCGCTCGTTCGCGGCCGCCTGCCGCGCCGCGTGCCGCAGCAGCGCACCGCCGATCCCGTGCCGCCGGAACCGCGGATGGACCACGAGATACAGGTAGCCCATCGTCAGGTTCTCCATGTCGGGCAGCCGCAGGTGGTAGAAGGCCTGCGCGGTGCCCGGCGTCTCGCCAGGCACGAACCAGGTCTGCGCGGGCCCGGGCGGCCGTGTCAGCAGCACTTCCACCGTCCGCACCGATGTCGGCGGGCCCGCCGGGTCGTCGAGGTGATCCGCCGCCCCGTTCACCTCATGGCATGCCCGGATCGCCTCGTGGTCGCCGCTGACCCACCGCACGATGCGCATGCCCCCAGCCTAAGCGGACAGGGCCGCACCGAACCCGGGGCAGCCGCCCCGCGTCCGTTCGGAATAGTTCGGAATGAAGGACTGATATGCTAGCCGTCACGATGCTGTGCGTGCTGCTCCTCCTTAGCGGCCGCGGCGGGGGCCTGTAAGGGGCTGGCTCCCTCGTCGCGGGTTTCAGGCATGTCCGCTGGCCGCCAAGCCGAATAGAGGCCAAGTCGGCCACATCGGCGAAACCGGACGAACCGAAGGAAGCAGCAACGATGCAGAACCCCTCGCCCCGCTCAGTCGCGCCTGTCTACCAGCAGCCAAGCGGCATGCCGTGCCACCGGTACACCCCGTTCAAACCCGTCGACCTGCCCGACAGGACCTGGCCGGGCAAGACGATCACGAAGGCCCCCCGCTGGCTGTCCACCGACCTGCGCGACGGCAACCAGGCGCTGATCGACCCGATGTCGCCCGCCCGCAAGCGGGCCATGTTCGACCTGCTCGTCAAGATGGGCTACAAGGAGATCGAGGTCGGCTTCCCGTCGGCCAGCCAGACCGACTTCGACTTCGTCCGCGAGCTCATCGAAGGCGACAGGATTCCGCAGGACGTGCGGATCTCGGTGCTCACCCAGGCGCGCGAGGACCTGATCGAGCGCACCGTGCAGAGCCTGGAGCGCGCGCAGCGCGCGACCGTGCATCTGTACAACGCGACCGCCCCGACGTTCCGCAGGGTCGTGTTCCGCATCGGCCGCGAGGAGTGCAAGGCCCTCGCGGTCGAGGGCACCAGGCACGTGCTGAAGTACGCCGAGGCGATCCTGGGCGACGGCACGGACTTCGGCTACGAGTACTCGCCGGAGATCTTCATGGACACCGAGCTTGACTTCGCGCTCGAGACCTGCGAGGCGGTCATGGACGCCTGGCAGCCGGCCGCCGACCGCGAGATCATCCTCAACCTGCCCTGCACCGTCGAGCGCTCCACCCCGAACGTGTACGCGGACCAGATCGAGTGGATGAGCCGCCACCTGTCCCGCCGCGACCACGTGTGCCTGTCCGTGCACACCCACAACGACCGCGGCACGGCCGTCGCGGACGCCGAGCTCGCGGTGCTGGCCGGCGCCGACCGGGTGGAGGGCTGCCTGTTCGGCAACGGCGAGCGGACCGGCAACGTCTGCCTGGTCACGCTCGGGCTGAACCTGTTCAGCCAGGGCATCGACCCGATGATCGACTTCTCGAACATCGACGAGATCCGCCGTACCGTCGAATACTGCAACCAGCTCCCCGTGCACCCGCGCCACCCGTACGCGGGCGAGCTCGTCTACACGGCGTTCTCCGGCTCGCACCAGGACGCGATCAAGAAGGGCTTCGAGGCCCTGGAGGCCGAAGCGGCGGCGGCGGGAACGCCCTTCCACGAGTACCCGTGGAACGTGCCGTACCTGCCGATCGACCCGCACGACGTGGGCCGCTCCTACGAGGCGGTGATCCGGGTCAACTCGCAGTCCGGCAAGGGCGGCGTCGCGTACGTGATGAAGACCGGGCACGCCATGGACCTGCCGCGCCGCCTGCAGATCGAGTTCTCCAAGGTCATCCAGGCCCGCACCGACGCCGAAGGCGGCGAGGTCACCCCGCAGGAGATCTGGGGCATCTTCAGCGCCGAGTACCTCGCCGACGGGCCGGTTTTGCTGCTCGGCCACCAGTCGTCGTCGGTGGTCGACGCCAAGCACGTGCTGTCGGCGGAGCTGTCGGTCAACGGCGCGGCCCAGGAGGTCGAGGGCATCGGCAACGGCCCGATCTCCGCGTTCTGCGCCGCGCTCGCCTCTGTCAGCATCGACGTGCGGGTCCTCGACTACGCCGAGCACGCGCTCACCGAGGGGACCGACGCGCAGGCAGCCGCCTACGTCGAGGTCACCATCGGCGGGCGGGTCTTCTGGGGCGTCGGCATCGACACGAACACAGCGACCGCTTCCATGCGCGCGGTGCTGTCCGCCGTCAACCGTTCCCGCCGCACCTAGTTCCGTCCCATTCCTTATCCCGAACGGGCGGTGGC
>NZ_JASIAL010000099.1:0-4634 GCF_030042015.1 Trebonia sp.
TCGAGGCGGCCGCCGCGCAGTTCGTCGGCACCGGGGACCGCGCGCAGGCGCGGGCCGCGTTCACCGCCGCCGTGGAGGTCTACACCGCTCTTGGCGCCGCCGCCGACGTCGCCAGGCTGCAGGCCGCGTTCCGCGCCCACGGCATCAGGCGCGGGCCGCACTCCAAGCACCGGCGGGCGCGCAGCGGCTGGGACAGCCTCACCCCGACCGAGGTCAAGATCGCCGCATTCGTCCAGGAGGGGCTGTCCAACCCCGACATCGCGGCCAGGCTGCTGCTGTCCCGGCGGACCGTGGCGACGCACGTCTCGCACATCCTGAAGAAGCTCGACGTCCATTCGCGGACAGATATCGCCAGGGAGTCGGCGCTGCGCACGATCGCGTCACGGTGACCCCGCCGCGCTCGCGGGCTGTCTCGGCTCGGGAACCCCGGGCTGGCACGCGAGCGTGAAGTACACGACCTTGCCCGCAGGGGTGCGGTAGCACCCCCACTCGGCCGACAGGGTGGCGGCGAGCAGCAGGCCCCGCCCGGTCTCCGCGTCGACCGGGACATCCCAGGCGCAGACGACGGCCCGGACCTGGCTGCGCGCTTGCGCGGCCGCGGCCGGACCCGTGGCCAGCCGGACGCGGCACGCCTGGAGCCCGGCCGGACGGGACAGTGTCGGCGCCATCGTGTTCATCGTGCCTCCTTCGCGGGCCGGCCGGAGCGGCCGCGCCGCGGGAAGGCGCCCCGCGCGGCTGCTCCCTGGGAAGGTCCCGAGCGAATTCCGGGGGTGCTCGGGCGCCGGTTGCAAGAAAAATAGTCGTGCAAGTTGCAGCGAGAAACATCGGTCAGCTGACCGATTTCCAACAGCGCCGATGCCACGTCCGGTATCAGGCGTGACAGGCGTCCATTCCCGTTTCGCCCACGGCGAGAAGCCCTTGTCCGAGTTCGAGCTGACTTGTACGGTTACAGTGTGCGGCGGTACCGCACCGCTCGGTTCTCCCCCCAACCGTGCCGGTCAGCCCGCCACGCGGTGCCCCCGTCCGCGACGGCGTCGGCGCGGTACCGCCGCCGCCCATCGTCGCGCCCGTCGCGGGCGCTTCACCAGCGGGGCTGCTCGCGCTGGTAGCCGGGGTCGACGCGGCGCATGTAGCCGGTGTCATCACGGGTGCGGATCCCGCACCGCAGGTACTGCTCGTGCAGCGCGGCCAGCGCGTCGCGGTCGAGTTCGACGCCCAGGCCGGGGCCGTCGGGGACGCGGACGGCCCCGGCCTGGAACGCCAGCGGCGTCCCCGTGACGACGTCCTCGGTCTTCCACGGCCAATGGGTGTCGCAGGCGTAGCCCAGGTTCGGGGTGGCCGCGGCCAGGTGCACCATCGCGGCCAGGCTGATGCCGAGGTGGGAGTTCGAGTGCATGGACAGGCCGAGGCCGAACGTCTCGCATATCCCGGCGAGCAGCCTCGACCTGCGCAGGCCGCCCCAGTAATGGTGGTCGGACAGCACCACCTGCACGGCGCCTTCCCTGATGGCCGGCGGCAGGTGGCCGAACGCCACCACGCACATGTTCGTGGCCAGCGGCATCGGGGCGCGCCTGGCCACCTGGGCCATGCCGTCGATGCCGGGCGTGGGGTCCTCCAGGTACTCGAGCACGCCGTCCAGGTCGCGGGCCACGCCGATCGCCGTGCCGGGGGTCCACGCGGCGTTCGGGTCCAGCCGCAGCGGATGGCCGGGGAAGGCCCGCCGCAGCGCGCGGATGGCCGCGATGTCCACGTCCGGGGGGAAGACCCCGCCCTTGAGCTTCAGCGCCGTGAAGCCGTACTCGCCGACCATCCGGCTGGCCTGCCTGACGATGCCGTCCGGGTCGAGCGCCTCGCCCCAGTCGTCCGGGTCGCGGCCGGGGTGGGCGGCCCACTTGTAGAACAGGTAAGCCGAGAACGGCACCTCGTCCCTGACCGCGCCGCCGAGCAGGTCGGCGACCGGCCGGCCGGCGGCCTTGCCCTGGATGTCCAGGCAGGCGACCTCGAAGGGCGAGAACACCCGGTCGGCGGCCGCGTTGTCGCCGGTCAGGCCCGACGAGGTGGCGCGGCCGCCGCCGCCGGCGACGGCCGCTACCCGGCGGTAGATGTCAAGCGTGTGGTAGGCGTCCGCGCCCTCGATCGCACGCGCGGCGGCACGCAGCGCGCCCAGGTGATGCTCATCGGCGTAGGTCTCGCCGAGCCCGGTCAGCCCGGCGTCGGTGGCGATCTCGACGACGGCGCGCAGCGCGTACGGCTCGTGGACGCCGACCGCGTTCAGCAGCGGCGGGTCGGCGAAGGCGACCGGCGTGATCGTGATGCCCGTGATCTTCACCGGATCCGTGCTCACGAGGTCACCGCCGTTCCCGCTGGCAGGCGGGTGGCCCTCCCGGGAGCGCGTGGCCCGGCGCTAGCATGTGACCGCCCGCGAATGCGTACTCTGACCGTATCGCGGGACCGACGTCCGTTACGTCAAAAAAGACTCTCGCCGACCGGAACCGGCCGCCGCCGCAGAAGAACGGGATGACACATGAGTGCGAAGAACCTGCAGGAAGTGCTGGACAATGCGGGAAACACGGTAGAGCTGCTCCGCAACTCCCAGCTCGGCGCTTACATCTACCCGGTCGTCCCCGCTGAGTTCACCAACTGGCGCCGCGAGGTGATCGCCTGGCGCGAGACCGCGGTCCTCTACGACCAGACGCACCACATGGCCAACCTGTTCGTCTCCGGGCCTGACGCGCTGCGCCTGCTCAACGGCGCCGCCATCAACAGCATGGCGAAGTTCCCCGTCAACACGGCCAAGCAGTTCGTCCCCGTCGGCCCGGAAGGCGGCGTCATCGGCGACGGCATCCTGTTCCACCTGGCGGAGGAGGAGTTCGTGTTCGTCGGGCGCGCCCCCGTCGCCAACTACCTGACGTTCGCGGGCAGCAAGGGCTACAACGTCGACATCCGGCTGGACAACCGGTCGCCGTCGCGCCCGTACGGCAAGCCGGTCACCCGGGAGGTGTGGCGCTTCCAGATCCAGGGCCCGAACGCCTGGCCGGTCATCGAGAAGCTCAACGGCGGCCCGATGGAGCAGGTGCGCTTCTTCCACATGGGGTACATGACGATCGCCGGGGAGCAGGTCCGTACCCTGCGGCACGGCATGGCGGGCGCCCCCGGGCTGGAGATCTGGGGCCGGTACGAGAGCTTTGACAAGGTCAGGGACGCGGTCCTGGAGGCCGGCCGCGAGTTCGGGCTCGAGCCGTGCGGCGCGCGGGCCTACTCGTGCAACACGCTGGAATCGGGCTGGATCCCGTCGCCGCTGCCCGCCATCTACACCGCCGAGGAACTGCGGCCCTACCGCGAATGGCTCGGCCCTGACAGCTACGAGGCGACGAACGCCCTGGCCGGCAGCTTCGTGTCGGACCGGATCGAGGACTACTACCTCAACCCGTGGGAGCTCGGCTACGGGTCGTTCGTCAAGTTCGACCACGACTTCGTGGGGCGGGACGCGCTGGCGGCCGTCACCCCGGAAACCCAGCGGCGCAAGGTGACCCTCGCCTGGAACGCCGACGACGTCGCCAGGCTGCTCGCCTCCCCCGTGTACCCGGGGCCCGGCTACCAGTTCTTCGACCTGCCGAACGCCAACTACGGCTCCTCCAACTTCGACTCGATCCTGGACGCCGACGGGAACCTGGTCGGGTTGTCGCTGTTCACCGGCTACAGCGCGAACGAGCGCACCGCGCTGTCGCTGGCCACGGTCAACCCCGACGTCCCGATCGGCGCCGAGGTGACCGTGGTCTGGGGCGAGCCAGGCGGCGGCAGCCGCAAGACGACCGTGCAGCCGCACGAGCAGCTCGGGGTGCGGGCGATCGTGAGCCCGGCGCCGTATTCGGCCGTGGTGCGCGAGAGTTACCACGCCGGCTGGCGCTCGGCCGCCACCGCCTGAGGGTCCGCCCGGGGCAGGCAGCCGCGCCCGTTCGGGATAAGGATTTAAAAATTTTCCCGAACGGACAGCGGCGCCTGTGGTCAGGAGTACTGGCTGACTTGCGGGGTGAACTGGTTCAGGTCGTAGACGCCGAGCTCCTGCTCGATGCCGGCCACCCGGCCGACCATCGCGGTGAACTCGTCGGTGCCGAACTGCTGCTGCTGCAGGTCGGCGAAGTACTGGCCGAGGCTGGTCAGCTCCGCCGCCGGCACGAGCTGGCGGAACGCCGGGAACACCACCGTGTCCTCGCGCGCCTCGTGCGGCTCGTACATCCGGACGAACGCCTGCATCGCCCCGGTGAGCCGGGTCCGCATGCCCGGGCTGGCCAGCTGCCCGCCGGTCGTGTGCGCGAGGAGGAACTGGGTGATCACCCGGCCGCGGGCGTGCTGGGTCAGCAGGGTGGTGACGGTGCCGGTGAGCTGCCCGGCCCGCAGCAGCCGCGGGAACACGTAGCCCTCCTCAAGGCCCTCGTGGAATCCCTCGATGAAGTCGTGGATGATCAGGGCGGACTCCTGCACGTGCGCGGGGCTGAGCTGCCCGCCGGCCTGCACCTGGGCGATCATCGCCCGGTAGCAGAGCAGCACGCGCTTGAGCACCCCGTGCTCGCGCATGAGGTCGTCGTCGGGCGGGATCACGGCCGGATCAGGCGCCGGGGCCTGGGCCGACGCCG
>NZ_JASIAL010000519.1:0-14173 GCF_030042015.1 Trebonia sp.
GCGCGCCGCCGGGCTTGCCGCCGGGTTGCGGGCACGTCCGCTGGCCAGCGAAGCCGCCGCGCTCGCCCGCCGGGCCGGCATCTCCCTGGCCGGGTCCGGCGCGGCCGGGTCCGGCGCGGCCGGGAACGCCGACGGCACCGGCACCGGCGAGGGGAGCCACGGTGGCGAGGACGGCGGTCCGGCTACACAAGCCTGGCACCCCGGACTGACCGGGCGGGAGTTCGAGGTGCTTCGCCTCGTCGCCGCCGGCCAGTCCAACAGGGAAATCGCGGCCGCCCTGTTCATCTCGCCCAAGACCGCCAGCGTTCACGTCTCCAACATCCTCGCCAAGCTGGGTGCCGCCACGCGGACCGAGGCCGCGGCCAAGGCTCACGCACTGCGCTTGCTCGATGTTCCGGTCTCGCTCTAGCCGGCCGGCTTATGACAACGTAATCACGGCCATCGTTCCGCAACGGTGACCGGACAATACTCGAATGACCGTTCGACCTGCTGCTATGCTTCAGGCATGGCCGCGCACATACCACCGGGCTGGCCAACCGGAGTACATCCGCCTGGCACCAGCGATTTCGAAGCCACCGCCGTCGCCTGGCTGCTCGACGTCGTCCCTCCCGACTACCGGCTGCACGGGGTGCTGCGCCGGCATCCCACGGCGCTGGCCGCCATGGCCCGCCACCACACCGCCGCCTGCGTCGAGGGCGCCCGCCAGGGGTACCGCACCGCGCGCACCGAACTCGCCGAGGCGCTGCCACCGCACGCGGTCGACGCCGTGCTCGCCGCCTACCGCACTGAGGGCCGCCGGCTCGCCGCCACCGCCCGGGCCGTCGTCCTAGTCGAGCGCGCCATGCGCGGCGAGCTCCCCGCGCCGGAACGCTGACGCCCGGACACGCCCGGCTGGTTCGCGTCAGCACGGAAGAGCCTTCCGGCGGTCCGGTCCTGATACCCTGCGGCCCAGGCCGCACCGCCGCGGCGAACGTGATCATTAGCACTTGCGCCAAAAACTGATATCAGTATGATAGAAGTACGGTATCTAGGAACTTCCCTGGAGGTGGGCAGATGTCAGCCCAGGTTCAGCTCGCGCAGAGCACTTACTCCCCCGCTCAGACGATGCCGGAACGCTCAGCCAGGTACCTGCGCGGTCTTCCGATGCTAGTGCTAAGCCTCGTCCTGCTGGCCGCGGCGATCGTCTCGTTCTGGCAGGCCAACCAGCACAAGAGCGCCGCTGTCGCCCTGGTGTGGCTGGGTATCGTCCTCATCGTGGCCGCGGTCCTGGTCTTCCGCGGCCTCACCCCCGTCGTGCCCGGCCGGGCGCACGTCATCCAGCTGTTCGGCAGGTACCAGGGCTCGATCCGCGAGCCCGGCCTGCAGTGGGTCAACCCGTTCACCAACCGCATCGCGGTCTCGACCCGGATCCGCAACCTGGAATCAGCGCTCGTCAAGGTGAACGACGCCGACGGCAACCCGATCGAGATCGCGGCTGTGGTGGTCTGGCAGGTGCGTGACACCGCGAACGCCAGCTACTCGGTCGACGACTACACCCACTTCGTGGCCATCCAGGCCGAGACCGCCGTCCGGCACATCGCGTCAAGCTACCCCTACGACAGCCGTGGCACCGGCGTGCTGTCGCTGCGCGACAACGCGGATGAGATCACCGAGCGGCTGTCGGGCGAGCTCACCGACCGGGTCCGGCCGGCTGGCGTGCAGATCATCGAGACGCGTCTCACCCGGCTGTCCTACGCGCCCGAGATCGCCCAGGCGATGCTCCGCCAGCAGCAGGCGAGCGCGGTCGTGGGCGCCAGGCAGAAGATCGTCGAAGGCGCGGTCGGCATGGTCCGGCTCGCCCTGCAGCGCCTGGACGAAGAAAACGTCGTCGAGCTGGACGAGGAGCGGAAGGCGGCCATGGTGTCGAACCTTCTCGTCGTGCTCTGCAGCGAGCAGGCCACCCAGCAGGTCGTGAACACCGGCTCGCTGTACCAGTGACGGCAGGCACGGAACCGGAATGCCCGAACGCAAGAGCATACTGCTGCGGCTCGACCCGGCCGTCCACGACGCCTTGGCCAAGTGGGCGGCCGACGAGATGCGCAGCACCAACGCCGAGATCGAGTTCCTGCTCCGTCGCGCCCTCGCGCAAGCTGGCCGGATGCCTGGCCGCGCCGCGCAGATGCGCAGGCCGGGCCGGCCGCCCGCCGACCCTGGCGCAAACTCCGATTAGCGGACGGCAGCGGGCGAAACCGCGGTTGGCTCCGGAGCCAGGTGAACCCGGGCCGCGAATTCACCGTCGTCACTCACGCATCTCGCCGCTCCTGCGTCAACTCGCGGAAGGCGACTATTTCATCGCCAGCGGTGATCGACCAATTGGCTGATCGTGACAGACTTGAACTGCCAAAGCTCCCCATCGCGACCACACCGCCGGGGACGACCATCGGAGGCGACATGTTCCAGGTCCCGCCTTCACCGGGCGGCGATGCGCGCTACTCCGACGACGACCTCGAGCCGCTGCGCGCCGCCCTGCTGGCCCTGAGCAAGGGCGATTTCAGTCCCCGGACCCCCGCGGCCGTCCGCACGATCCCGGCAGGCGCGGCAGTCGGGGCGGTCGGGGCGGTCGCGAGCGGCGGCGGAACAGTGCTCGGCCAGATCTGGCCGCTGGTGGACGCCGTCGCGACCGAGCTGTCCGCACTGAACGACGAGGTCGCCAGGCGCGCCGAACAAGTGCGGGACATCGCCACGGTCACCACCGCCGTCGCGCGCGGCGACCTGACGAGGAAGGTCACCGTCGACGTCCAGGGCGAGATGCTGCAGCTCAAGCAGACCGTGAACACGATGGTGGACCAGCTGTCGGCCTTCGCCGACGAGGTCACCCGGGTGGCCCGCGAGGTCGGCACCGAGGGACGCCTGGGCGGCCAGGCGCACGTGCGTGGCGTCTCGGGCGTCTGGGAGGACCTGACCGACTCGGTGAACGGGATGGCCCGCAACCTCACGGTGCAGGTCAGGAACATCGCCCAGGTCGCGACCGCGGTCGCGCAGGGCGACCTGTCCCAGAAGATTACCGTCGACGCGCAGGGCGAGGTGCTCGAGCTCAAGACCACGATCAACACGATGGTCGACCAGCTGTCCGCGTTCGCCGACGAGGTCACCCGGGTGGCCCGCGAGGTCGGCACCGAGGGACGCCTCGGCGGCCAGGCGGACGTCAAGGGCGTGTCCGGGATCTGGAAGGACCTCACCGACAACGTCAACTCCATGGCAGGCAACCTCACCACCCAGGTGCGCAACATCGCCCAGGTCACCACCGCGGTGGCCCAGGGCGACCTGTCGAAGAAGATCGACGTGGCCGCGCTCGGCGAGATCCTCCAGCTCAAGACCACGATCAACACGATGGTCGACCAGCTGTCCGCGTTCGCCGACGAGGTCACCCGAGTGGCCCGCGAGGTCGGCACCGAGGGGCGCCTGGGCGGCCAGGCCGAGGTGGCGGGCGTGTCAGGCACCTGGAAGCGGCTGACCGAGTCGGTCAACGGCCTGGCCTCCAACCTCACCACGCAGGTCCGCGCGATCGCCGCCGTGGCCAGCGCGGTCGCCGAAGGCGACCTCACCCAGTCCATCACCGTGGAGGCCAGCGGTGAGGTCGCCGAACTCAAGGACAACATCAACCTCATGGTCGCCAACCTGCGCGAGACCACCAGGGCGAACCGCGAGCAGGACTGGCTGAACACCAACCTCGCGCGGCTGTCCTCGCTGATGCAGGGGCACCGCGACCCGCTCGAGGTGGCGCGGCTGATCATGAGCGAGCTGACGCCGCTGGTCTCCGCGCAGTACGGCGCCTTCTACCTGGCCGCCAGCGGCGGCCCGGCGCCCGACGGCGCCGGGGCCGATGGGGGCGGGGCCGATGGGGGCGGGCCTGATCGCGCCCCCGAATTCGAGCGGATCGCCGCGTACGGCTTCCACCGCAGCGGCATGACCCGCTTCTGCCTGGGCGAAGGGCTCGCCGGACAGGCCGCGCTCGACCGCGCGCGGATCGTGGTCCAGGACGCCCCGCCGGGGTACGTGACGGTCGGCTCCGGCCTCGGCTCCGCCGCGGCGACCAGCGTCGTCGTCTTGCCGATCCTCTTCGAGGACCAGGTGCTCGGCGTGCTCGAGCTCGCGTCGTTGCACCGGTTCAGCGAGCTGCACCTGACGTTCTTCGACCGCTTCGTGCCGACGATCGGCGTGACGATCAACGCGATCATGGCGAACTCGCGCACCGAGGTGCTGCTCACCGAGTCGCAGCGGCTCGCCACCCAGCTGCAGGAGCGGTCGGACGAACTGCAGCGTCAGCAGGCCGAACTGCGCCGCTCCAACGCGGAGCTCGAGGACAAGGCCGCCCTGCTGGCCAAGCAGAACCGGGCGATCGAGGTGCAGAACTTCCAGATCGACCAGGCCCGCCGCACCCTGGAAGAACGCGCGCAGCAGCTGGCGATCTCCTCGCAGTACAAATCGGAGTTCCTCGCCAACATGTCGCACGAGCTGCGCACGCCCTTGAACAGCCTGCTCGTGCTCGCGGGGCTCTTGTCGGAGAATCCGGACGGGAACCTGTCCGTCAAGCAGGTCGAGTTCGCGCGGACCATCTACGAGGCCGGTTCCGACCTGCTGCAACTGATCAACGACATCCTCGACCTGTCCAAGGTCGAGGCCGGCAAGATGGAGGTGCACCTCGCGCCCATCTCGCTGGACACGCTGCTCGACTACGTGGACGCGACCTTCCGGCCGACCGCCGCGCAGCAGGGCCTCGCCTTCCGGATCGAGGTGGAGCCAGGCGTGCCCGCGCTGATCTACTCCGACGAGCAGCGGCTGCAGCAAATCCTGCGCAACCTGCTGTCCAACGCGGTGAAGTTCACCGCCACAGGCGGCGTCACCATGCGGGTCGCGCCCGCCGCGCCGGACGTCCGGTTCGCCGGCCCGCTGCGGCGCGAGAAGTCGGCCATCGCGTTCGCCGTCGCCGACACCGGGATCGGGATCGCCGAGGAGAAGCTTGAGGTGATATTCGGCGCGTTCCAGCAGGCCGACGGCACCACCTCGCGCGGCTACGGCGGCACCGGCCTGGGGTTGTCCATTTCGCGGGACATCGCGCGGCTGCTCGGCGGCGAGATCCACGCCGCCAGCCGGGTCGGGCACGGCTCCACGTTCACCTTCTACCTGCCCGACCGCCGGGAAGCGGACGGCGCCGATCCGCTCACCGGCTCCGCGAGGGGCTGGGCGGAAGAACTAAAACCAGGCATATCCCGAACGCCAGCGGCCGCCTCCCCCGAGTCCCCTGCTGCCACCGGGGCGGTCAGCCGGGCAGCGCGGTCGCTGTCCGGCGCAGCTCAGCCCGCGGCGGGCGGCGCCGGGCTCGCGGCGTGGGAGGACGACCCGCTGAGGGGAGCGAAAATCCTCATCGTCGACGACGACGTGCGGAACGTGTTCGCGCTGACCAGCGTGTTCGAGCGGTACGGGGCGCACGTGCGGTATGCGGAGAACGGCCGTCAGGGCATGGAGATCCTGGATCGCGAAGACGACATCGCGCTGGTACTCATGGATGTCATGATGCCGGAGCTAGATGGCAACGCCACCACGGCGGCGATCAGGCAGCGGCCGGAGTTCGCCGAGCTGCCGATCATCGCCGTGACCGCCAAGGCGATGAAGGGCGACCGGGCGAAGTCGATCGCGTCCGGCGCCTCCGAGTACGTCACCAAGCCGGTGGACATCTCCCACCTGGTCGGGCTGATGCGCAGCTGGCTTGACGGCCGGCGGGGCGGCTGACGTGGCACAGAAGGCGAGGATCCTGCTCGTCGACGATCGCGCCGAGAACCTGATCGCGCTCGAGGCCATCCTCTCCTCGCTCAACCAGCAGCTCGTCCCCGTCCGCTCCGGTGAGGCGGCGCTGGCGGCGCTGCTGTCCGACGAGTTCGCCGTCATCCTGCTCGACGTGGTGATGCCCGGCATGGACGGCTTCGAGACCGCGGCGCACATCAAGGGCCGCGCCCGCACGCACGATGTCCCGATCATCTTTCTCACCGCGGCGGGCGCGGAGCCTGATCACGCGTTCCGCGGCTACGCCGCGGGCGCGGTCGACTACATCGCCAAGCCTTTCGACCCCTGGGTGCTGCGGGCGAAGGTGGCGGTCTTCGTCGACCTGTACGTGAAGAACCGGCAGTTGCGGGAACAGGCAGACCTGCTGCGCCAGCGGGCGGAGGGCTCGGCCGGCGGCGAGCCAGGCAGCGAGCCCAGCCCGCTGACCGAACTGTCCCGGCGCCTGTCGGCGGTTGAGGTCGTCACCGCCGGGCTGGCCAGCCTGCCCGCGGCGAAGACCGACGCCGCGCTCGCGGACGGCCTGGCCCAGCTGGACCGTGGCATCGGCCGCCTCCGCGACACCCTCGACGCGCTGGGCGTGGACGGCTGACCTCCTGGCCCGCCGCCCGCGGTTCGCCAGCGCCCGGCTACGACGGCCCGTTGACCGCCTCGGCGTTCCCGCGCGGCGCCAGCCACCCAGCCGCGGTGTGCCGACGCACGACCTTCGCGGGGACGCCGGCCACCACGCAGCGGTCCGGCACCTCGCCGCGCACGACCGAGCCGGCCGCGATCACCACGTTGCGCCCGACCCGCGAGCCGGGCAGCACGATCGCCCCGGCGCCCAGCCACGACCCGGCGCCGATCGTGACCGCGCGGTTGACCGGCGCCTGCCGGCCGATCGGCGTGTCCGGGTCGGCATAGCCGTGGTTCTGGTCGGTGATGTACACGTACGGCCCGGTCCAGACATCGTCGCCGATCACGATGCTCTCGTGCGCCACGATGTGGCTGCCACGGCCGATCACGCAGCGGTCGCCGATCCGCAGCACCGGGTCCGGGCCGAGGTCCTGGCCGGGCAGGGTGCCCGCCGACAGCGTGACCTGCGGGGCGATGAGGGTATCCGCGCCTACGGCGATCCATCCCTCGCCGAAGACCGACCCGGCCGGAAACGCCATGACCGACCCGCGGCCGAACTCCCGGAAGGCCCGCCCCGCGGGCGTGTCCCCGGTCACCATCCCGGCCCGCTGGAGCTCGCGCCATCCCCAGTGAACGGCCCGCCACACCAGAGCCCGCCGCACGCCCGCGATCCGGCGCGCCGCACGCTTCCGCCACTTCACCAGGGCATTCTCCCGCGCCCGGACGCCACGCTGACCGCCCTCCCCCGGTTAGCCGGACGCTGGCAGTGCCCCACCGACGCCCGTGCTGCACGTGCCGCAAGCTAACGGCCTATGTCACAAACCGGGACAATTGCCCAATCTCGGGCATCGCACACCATCTTAGGACCCGAGCGGCAGGTACAAAATTGGACGAAACGGGCTAAAATTTCTGCGGCTCGGGTCCTAAGTTTACGGCGAGCGGGAGGGGGGCGCGGCGGTACGGCGGGTGCGGGGCGGGGTGGCGCGGGCGGCCAGCTGGCCGCAGGCGCCGTCGATCTCGCGGCCGCGGGTGTCCCGTACGGTCACCGCGACGCCGTGGGCGGCGATGCGGCTCACGAACTCCTCCTGCACACCGGGCAGCGACGCGGTCCACTTCGAGCCGGGCGTCGGGTTGAGCGGGATGAGGTTCACGTGCACCAGGTGCCCGGCCAGCAGCGAGCCAAGCAGGTCGGCGCGCCACGGCTGGTCGTTGATGTCCTTGATCAGCGCGTACTCGATCGAGACTCGCCGCCCCGTGGCCGCCGCGTAGTCCCAGGCGGCGGACAGCACCTCGGCGACCTTCCAGTGCCGGTTCACCGGGACGAGTTCGTCACGCGCCTCGTCGTCCGGCGCGTGCAGCGAGACGGCAAGCGTCACCGACAGGCCCTCCTGCGCCAGGCGGGCGATCGCCGGGACAAGGCCGATCGTGGACACGGTCACCGAGCGCTGCGAGATGCCAAGCCCGCCGGGCACCGGGTCGGTGAGCCGCCGCACGGCCGCGATCACGCTGCGGTAGTTCGCCAGGGGCTCCCCCATGCCCATGAAGACGACGTTGGACACCCGGTCACCGGACGGGGCAGGAGTGGCGGCCGCAGGGGTGCGCAGGGCACGCTCGCCCGCCACGACCTGCGCCACGATTTCGGCGGTGGACAGGTTGCGGGTCAGCCCTGCCTGCCCCGTCGCGCAGAACGGGCAGCCCATGCCGCAGCCGGCCTGCGACGACACGCACATCGTCACCCGGTCCGGGTACTTCATCAGCACGGACTCGACGAGCGCGCCGTCGAACAGCCGCCACAGCATCTTGCGCGTCGCGCCGTCGTCACAGGCGAGCGACCGCTCCTGCGTGAGCAGCCGCGGCAGCAGCTGCTGCGCCAGCGCCGAACGCGCCGCGGCCGGCAGGTCCGTCATGTCCTCAGGCGAGTCGGTGTACCTGCCGAAATAGTGCCGGGACAGCTGGTCCGCCCGGAACTCGCGCTCGCCGAGCTCGGCGACAGCCTGCCGCCGCTCCGCCAGGCCGAGATCGGCGAGATGGCGAGGTGGACGAGTCACGACGGCTCCGTTCGGGAGAAAGGGGCATAACCCCGCCGATACTACCTGAGCGCAAGGGCTTGATTACGGAGGGCAAACAAGGCGATATTTATGATATGGCAATAATGCGGTCCGGTCCCGAGCCGTTCCCGCAGGCCGCCACGCTGCTTGACAGCGTGAGCCCGTACGGGAGCAGACGGCTGACGGTTGAATTCGATGGTGCTACCACGGCTGCGTACCTGCACGACGACACGTCGCCGATCGCCGCCACCTGGGTAGCGAACCATGTGCGCGCGCCGCGAACCACCGATCCAGACAGGCTCAACGCCGGGCAGCCGCCGATTATGCCGGCCGCCCGCACCCGCCACCCGCGCGGCATCCCGCCGCTGGACCCGGTTAGCCTGCAGGCGCTGTGGTTCGAGGAAGGCGACGGCGTGGCACTGCTCGAGCAGGGCGTCCCGCTCGCCGTCCTGCCAGGCTGGTCGGACTCGAGTCGCGGCATGCCCGGGTACAGCCGGGACGTGATCGGCCAGACGCCGTTCGGCTGGTCGCTCGAGGACGCCATCGAAGGGCTCGGGCCCCGGATGGAACGCGCCAGCGAGTTCTGGCAGTGGCGCAACTCAGCGGCAGGCTGGGGCAAGTTCCAGCAGGCCGCGCTCACCCACCTGACCGCGCGGCTCGGCCCGGGGGCGCACTACTGGGACGGTGCGCCAGGCAAGCGCCCGGCGATCGGGATCTCCGAGCGCCCGCCTGCCCCCGGACGGCCGTACACGGTGCTGTCAACCGTCGGGATGAGCGCGCAGCGGATGCCCGTGGTCGAGCAGGTCGTCGACGATCCGACCGACTACTCACGGATCGAGCTCGCGGTCGCGACGACCCTGCCGTCGGGTGTAGCGGCCCTGGTCTTCTTGTGGCTGGCGGGATATCCCTGGCGCGAGGTGACCTGGTTCGGTCCAGGCCACAGCGTTCGGTGGTATGACCAGCCATCGAACTTCCCGCTCGGCGGCGGCTACGAGGGCGTGCTGCTGCTCGACGACCCGTCCGGGCTGTCCGGGCCGCGCGTACCGGATCTGTCCGGCTTCTCCGTGGACGGTGACCCGGTGCGGTGGCTTTGGATAATTCCAATTTCCGAACGGTCCCGGCTGCTTGCCAAGGAGCATGGCTCCGCGACCCTGGTAACCGAGCTTGCCGCGGAGAATCGCAGCTGGATCGCCGATCCCGCCTAGGGTTCTGGGGCGCCTGGGGTGCCTGGGGACACCGGGGGTGCTGCGGCTCCGGGGACACAGTGCCGGGAAGCTAAGGGGCTGCGTCGCGGACGGTACCGGCTACTTAGGATACGAATTGCATGGTTCCTGCTGTTTTGTCATAGTTTATGGAAGCGGAATGTATCCTATGTCGCATGGGGTAGGGAGCGTTGATGCTGGCTGCGCGATCCAGTCCGTGATCCACGGGGGCCTACGCGCGCGGGATCAGCAGGCCGCGCAGCAGTCCCGGCCACCGCTGGCCGTCATGGACGCGTTCGGGAACCAGGTAGCGGTCGGCGCCGACCTGCCGGACCTGCTCGTCGCGGACCGGCAGCAGCACCAGGTCCAGCGAGAACGGCCGTGCCTTGCGGCCCAGCTCGCGTTCGAGGTCGGCGACCACCCGGCCAGTCCGCGCGTCGTGGTACAGGCCCGCCTCCAATCCCGCCTTCTTGCGGGCGGTGTGCCAGTCTTGGGCCTGTTTCCGTCGGCGGGTGACAGCCCGTTGTAGCGCGGGCCAGGCTGCCAGGCCACGGAAGTCTGGCGTCATGAAGGCCAGCAGCGCCGGCGGGCGGGCCAGGTCGAACGGCGGCGACAGCGGGGGCAACCCGATCAGCGAATGCCACCAGGCCAGCCAGCCCGCGGCCAGCCCGGCGGCGTCCGACGGGTCCGTGCTTGGGTCCGGCAGCGGCTCAACGTCCGGCTCCCCCGGCACCACGCCTCCCGGTGCCACGTCGATGCGCTCCGCGGCGCGGAACCACAGGGCGATATCGAACGCCTCCGGCCACCGGTCCTCGCTGATACGCCACGAGGACGAACCTGCTTGATACATCGGCATGACTCCTCAACTGGCTACCGCCGAAAGCATGCGCCCGGCCCCTTCCCGAGGCAAGGCCTGCCAGGCGTGGCCCAGGGATGTCGGTGGGATGTCCGCCCGTCCGCGGCATCGGCGACACACGAGGTGACATGGTCGTTCAGCGAGTTGCCGCACGGAGGGAGCACGTGCGCCGTCAGGAGGTAAGCGCCGAACCGCAGGATCCCCGGAGCACGTGCGCCGTCAAGGCGCAGCCGGGGCCAGGGGGAATGGGGGGACGGGTAGTCCCCCCATTGGGGGGTCACCGGGGGGCTTGGCCCCCCGGGGGAAACTCAGTGGATATGCAGGTTCACGCCCAGCGGGACGAGCCACCACAGCAGGACCGCGAGTATCGCGCTAGCCAGCGCGCGCAGGAAGGCTACGCCCAGGAAGCCATGCTCCCAGGCGACGTAGACGCCGATCCCCACGTAGACCAAGAGGATGAGGTGCCTGATCCATCTGAAGGACATGCCTTCGACTCCGTTCCGGGAATACCGAGCCGATTTACCGCTCCTTTAGTCCCGTGAAATTCGCAGCTCAAACATTCGCGGGACAGGCGCCCCGGCCCGTTCGGGACAATGGAAAGGAAAGCGACGGGCGGGACGACGGAAAGCGGCGTGCGGTGCTCAGCGGAGGAATGCCGTGAGCAGCAGCCAGACGACAGGGGCGCAGACGAGCAGCGAGTCGATCCGGTCGAGAATGCCGCCATGGCCGGGGAGCAGCGACCCCATGTCCTTGATGGCCAGGTCCCGCTTGATCATGGACTCGGCAAGGTCGCCGAGCACGGCGGCGGCGACGGCGGCCACGCCGATGACGGCACCCGCCCACCAGTGCCCGTGCAGCAGGGTGGGCAGCAGCACCGCGCCGGCCGCGATCGTGGTGACGGCGGAACCGGCCAGGCCTTCCCAGGTTTTGTTCGGGCTGATGGCGGGGGCTAGCTTGTGCGCGCCGGAGCGGCCCAGCGTGATGCCGGCGAAGTAGCCGCCGATGTCGCTGCAGATCGTGAGGATGATGAACGTGAGGACTCGCTTGCCGCCGTCGGGCGGGGCCAGCATCGCCGCGACCGCGCAGCAGAGCAGCGGCAGGTAGGCGAGGGCGAAGACGCCCGCGGTGACGTCCCTGACGTACCCGGCCGTGCCGCCGAACAGGCGCCAGCCCAAGATCGCGACGACGGTCAGCGCGAACGCGGCGGTGACGGCGCCGCCGGCGGCCCAGTAGGCGGACGTCAGCATCGCGGCGCCGCCGAGGGCCACCGGGATGACCGGGAGGCGGATCTCGCGCGTGCGCAGCGCGTCGTGCAGCTCCTTGAGCGCGACGGCGAGCGCGGCGCCCATGTAGAGCAGGAACGTCGCCTTGACGGTCAGCAGGGTGAGCAGCGCGAGGCCGCCGAGGGCGGCCCCCACGCCGATCGCGGCCGGCAGGTTCCGGCCGGTCCTGATGCCCTTGCCCGGCGCTGGGGTGCCGCCGTCCGGGTTGTTGTCTTCGGGCTTGGTGCCGACGGCGCTCACACCTCGAGCAGCTCGCCTTCCTTGTGCTTGAGCAGCTCGTCGACCTGGGCGACGTAGGTGTCGGTGAGCTCCTGCAGCTCACGCTCCGCGCGGCGCACCTCGTCCTCGCCGGCCTCGCCGTTCTTCACCATCTTGTCCAGCGAGTCCTTGGCGTGGCGCCGGATGTTCCTGATGGAGACCCGGCTGTCTTCGGCCTTGGAGCGCGCGGTCTTGATGTACTCGCGCCTGCGCTCCTGGGTGAGCTCGGGGAAGATCACCCGGATGATCACGCCGTCGTTGGAAGGGTTCACCCCGAGGTCGCTGTTCCTGATGGCCTTTTCGATGGTGCCGAGGCTTGCCTTGTCGAAAGGCTGGATGATGACCATCCGCGGCTCCGGGACATGAAACGAGGCGAGCTGGTTCAGCGGGGTCGGGTTGCCGTAGTACTCGGCCGTTATCTTGGAGAAGATGCCCGGATGGACGCGGCCGGTGCGGATGTTGCTGAAGTCTTCCTTGGCGACCGAGACGGCCTTGTCCATCTTCTCCTCGGCCTCGAGGAGGGTGTCATCGATCATCGTTACGGCTCCTGTGCGCACGCGAGAATGCCGGTCGGACTTCGACCCTGGACGGCCTTCACCACATTACCCGCCGGCCACGGCACTTCGGCTGAGGTCTCACCTTAGTCCAGACGGCCGGCGCGGCCCGGTGGCGGCGCGTCCGGGCGGAGCGCGCGGCCTGGCTCAGGCCCGGGTTCGGGCCCGGGTTCAGGCCTGGCCGACCTGGAACCTGGCGAATGCCCGCACGGTCACGCCGTCGGCCTTGAGCACCTGGGCGACACTCTGCTTCGGCTCCTTCACGAACGCCTGCTCGACGAGCACGACGTCCTTGTAGAAGGCGCCCAGACGGCCCTCGACGATCTTGGGGATCGCCTGCTCAGGCTTGCCCTCATCGCGGGTAATCTGCTCCGCGATCCGGCGCTCCTTCTCGGTGACATCGGCCGGCACCTCGTCGCGGGTGACGTACTGCGGACGCATGGCGGCAATCTGCTGCGCCAGGTCCCTGGCCACCTCCTCGCTCGGCTTGTCCAGCTGGACGAGCACGCCGAGGGTCGGCGGCAGGTCGCGGTCGGTGCGGTGCAGGTAGCTGGTCACGTAACCGCCCTCGAAGCGGGCGAAGCGGCCGAGCTCGAGCTTCTCCTTGATGGCGGCGCTCGCGTCCTCGATGAGCTGCTCGACGGTCTTGCCCGGCTCGGCCTCCGTGGTCAGCAGGGCGAGCCTGTCGGTGACCTTGCTGGCCAGGGCCGCCTTCGCGATCTTGGCGGCCACCTCCTGGAACTGCTCGTTCTTGGCCACGAAGTCGGTCTCGGAGTTCAGCTCGACGAGCACGCCCGCGCTGTTGCCGTCAAGCTCGGCGGTCACCAGCCCATTGCCCGCAGTGCGGGCGGAGCGCTTGCCTGCGTCCTTGACGCCCTTCACCCGCAGGATCTCGACGGCCTCCTCGATGTTGCCGTCGGCCTCCGCGAGGGCGTTCTTGCAGTCCATCATTCCCGCGCCGGTCTGCTCGCGAAGCCGCTTCACGTCAGCGGTGGAGAAATTCGCCATGTCGTGGTTCCTCGTTCGTCAGTCGTCACTCGTCGTCGGCTTCGTCGTCCTCGGCCGCATCACCGGATTCGTCGCCGGCCTCATCGATGGCCGCGTCGGCGACCGCGTCGTCCCCGGCCTCGTCGTCCTCGGCCTCGGCGACCGCCTCGGCGGTCGCCGAGTTGGTGCTCACCACGTCGTCGGCGATCACGCCGGCACCGGCGCCGTTGCCCTCAAGCAGGTCCCGCTCCCACTCAGGCAGCGGCTCCTCGCTGGAGAACTCGTCGTCGGAGGGCTTCTGGTCGCCCTCGGCCGCTCCGGCCCGGGCGATCAGGCCGTCGGCCACCGCATCCGCGACCACCCGGGTCAGCAGCGCCACGCTGCGGATCGCGTCGTCGTTGCCGGGGATCGGGTAGCTCACCTCGTCCGGGTCGCAGTTGGTGTCCAGGATGGCCACGACAGGGATGCCCAGCTTGCGCGCCTCGCTGACCGCGATGTGCTCCTTCTTGGTGTCGACCACCCAGATGGCGCTCGGCACCCGCGACATGTCCCT
>NZ_JASIAL010000520.1:0-6188 GCF_030042015.1 Trebonia sp.
GACGACGACCCCGGCGCCGTCCCTGCGCTCGCCGATCGACAGCGACGCGGTCCGGTCCTCGTGCGCGGGGCACTGGGCTGAGTTGCCGCGGACGGTGCACCCGTGGTCGGCGAGCGCCTGCTCGAGCCGGGCCCGCGCGGTGCCGCTCACCAAGCCTGTACCCTAGGGACTGTCGTCGTTGTCCGGGCCGCGTTCCCTTTCGGCAGGGAGCGCGGCCTCTCTGCTGAGGCCACGGGTCATACCGCCTCGGCGGCGGCGAGCTCGTCGGCGGCCTGGCGGGCGAGCTGCCGCGCCCGCGCGGACAACCTGCCCATCCTGACGTAGTGCGCCTTCTTGAGGTGCTGGCCGAGCCGGTAGGCCTGGTCCTCGCTGAGGGCCGGATTCGCCTCCCGGGCCTTGCGGGTCCACCGCTCGTCGCTGCTGACGTGGTTCGGGCTGGCGTTGGCCGCGGCGGTCATCGCATCCCAGGGCTCGGATATGAGCCGGGCCATGGCGCCGGGGAGGGTGCGTTCCGGCGGGTAGTCCGGATTGACGGAATACGCGGGGCGTGCCAAAGTGACCACCGTCCTGTCATCGGGACAGCGGGCGGCCGGGACCTTTGGCGAGAGACCGGCCGCTCGCATCCAAGTTACTTACACCCGTGCGCCTTCGCGGGCCGTTGCCCAACTTAAACTATTGGGTCGCAAAAAAGCTAGTATGCCGGCCGTGTCGTGGCGCCCCCTGACATATCCGCATACGTGTGCGTACTTATTCACACGTGCGCGCACTTACGCGGACGTTTCCGTCATTCGGGGATGTTCGCGCCATGTAAACCATCCGGGCGGGTTGCGCGTCGTTCGCCGCCGGAAGTCCGTCAGGGACATGGGAGACACCAGAGACCGGATGGGCATCAGCGCAGGCCAGGCCCAACTTTAGGGAACTTTCCGGGAATGTCAGGGCAGCGTTAGAACGGCGTCAGAAATGCGCAAGGTTGCGGAAATTCCCGCCTCTTTCCGCCGTCCCCGCAGGTCAGGGTTCCAGGCGCCGCTATATTCGGAGACATGGGCAGGTATCACGGGATATTGCGCGCTATTAGCGGGCCGTCAGCATTATTGCGTCCTGTTATTGCCCGTCGAACAGCCGCCGCGCTTCCTCCAGCGCCAGCTCCCGCTCGGCGACCTTCGTGTACCGCATCGCCATCCGGACGTCGCGCCAGCCCGCGATCGTCAGCAGCGACTCGGTCGAGCCGCCCTGCCGCCGCCAGTTGACCGCTCCCCCGGCGCGCAGCATGTGCGGGAACGCCTCGACCCCGGCCGCCTCGGCGCGCCGCTTGAACGCCGCGTACAGCCCCGGGTACGTCAGGCCGCCGCGGCGGCCGACCCAGAACGCCGGGTCCGCGGCGTGCTTATGCCGGCGCCGGGCGCGCTGGTAGCGGTCGACGCGGCGTGCGGTCTGCGCGGAGAACGCCGACCAGCGTTCCCTGCCGCCCTTGCCGCGCCGGACGCGGACGGTCCGGTCGCGCACGTTCACGTCGCCGTCGGCGGCCATCGCGCACAGCTCGTCGGAGCGCACCAGGGCGTCGAACATGAGGGAGAACATCGCCTCGTCGCGGATGCCCTCAAAGCCCTTGTCGGCCGCGCAGGCACCGAGGATCGCCTCGATCTGCGCCCGGGTGAGCGCGGGCGGGGCCTTCTCGTCGATCTTCGGCCGGCCGACGCGGGTGATCCCCGCGGCGCCGATCTCATCCTCGGCGAGCAGCCACATGGCGAAGGCGCGCAGCGCGGCGAACCGGGAGTTGAGCGTGGAGCCCTGCAGTCCCTGCCGGGCCAGGTCGGCGAGCCAGCGGCGCGCCGGGCCGGGGTCGGTCATGTCGGGGGGCTCGCCGTTCGCGTCGCACCAGTCGAGGAAGAACCGCACGCCGGTCCGGTACTGCTTGACGGTGTGCGGCGACTTGCGTTCGGCCTCCAGCGCTATGAGCCACGAGTCGAGCAGCTCCCGCATGTCCCCTGCGTCCATCGCCGGTTTCCTTCGTTATCTTGACTACGAACCACGCCCGTGGTGTATCGTAGCCCACGGCGGCCGGAAACGGCAGGCCAGAGCGTTAAACTGCTGAGAACGGAACGCGGGATACCAAGCTGTTATCTAGCGGATAACGGAAATTAGCAAGAAACGGTCATCGCGGCCCTGGCGGGGCGGGGTGCGGCAGGCATCGACCGCGAACACCGAGTTCACGTCCACCTCCAGGGACCGGGCGCCGTGCACTCCACGATAACCGCGGTCCCGGTTCCCCGCCCGCGCGGCTATCCGCGCGGCGATGGCGAGTGCCGTGCTGTCACGACGTCACATCCCCGACGGGTTCATCAGCTGGTGGTGCGCGCGGCCCAGCCGCTGACTCGAGCCCGGCATCGTCGGCGTCATCCCCGTGTGGGTCGCGTACTGCCGCGTGGTGTTGAACGTCGCCGCGATCGCGACGCCCTGGCCGTTCAGCGTGACCGTGACGGGGTTCGTCAGGCCGAAGTTCTGGCAGGCAAGGTTGGTGAAGGACATGCTGAGCCGGTTCGCCATGAACGTGAGCAGGTTGTCGCCGACCCCTGTCACCGGCGGCTGGCCGGTGGCGAGGACGGCCGCGTTCGCCGCCAGGAACGGCGTCTGAATGTCGATGATGTACTGGCAGTACATCGCCGGGCTGCTGGTCTGGTTGTTCTGCGAATCGATCGGCGCCTGGCCCAGCTCTTCCCTGTACAGGTCGGTCTTCGCCGCGTCGAACCCGTTGGCGCCGTTCAGCACCATCTCGTCGTTCTCCGGCACAAGCGCCGCGATCGTCGGCTGGTGCGCGGCGGAGAGCAGCTCGTCCATGGCCTGGGAGCTGGTCGGCTGATCCTCGTTCGCCAGGTCGGGCGCCTCGAACGGGGTGCACCCGAGGACCGGGTCGATGAACTGGTCAAGCAGTGTGTTGTCGCTGCCGTTGACAAGCAGCGTGGAACCCTGGATGTTCTCCGCGTTGGACGCGGTGTCCTGCGCGGTCTGGCCGGTGGCCGGGTCCAGCAGGTACTCGGTCGTCACGTTGTCGCTCGGGTCCTGGTCCACCATGTCGAAGTTGCGGGTTTCCGGGCAGTTCCGGCCCGACCCCATGGCACCCCCAGACGGGATGATCTTGTCCGAGGTGCCTTCCGACGGCACGACCAGCTTGCCCTCGCGCTCATCCTGGAACGCCGCCGTGAAGAAGTTGATGCCGTTGCAGAACGACACCTGTCCGAAGACCGATCCGGGCATGCCGTTGACGCAGTTGGCATCCCGCAGCGTGCCGGGCGTCGCGCCGACCTGGTACAGGTCCGTGCCGTTGAACCCGAAGTCGATCGTGACGATCGCGGGCTTGGGCAGTATCGGCACCACGGGTGGCACGATCGGGGTCGTGCCCTTCGTGATGACAAGCGGGTCGTAGACGTAGAGCTTGCCCGTGACCGGGTCCAGGATCGTGGCCTGCACGAAGGCCCCGAGGTTGACCGCGTTGGTCATCTCGCACCCGGACTGCGCGGGGGTCTGGCCGTCTGTGCCGGTGAGCTGGTACGGCGTGGCCAGGCCCTGCGCGGTGAGCGGGTTCGCCGGGACGATGATGTCGCAGTCGACGTTGGCCGCAGTGGTCGCCGCGGCCGCCGAGGCCGTGCCCGTCGGCGACGGCGAAGCGCTGGCCGAGGTGCCCGCCGAGGCGCCCAGGGGTACCTGGCCGAGGCTCGGGGCGCCCGAGCCCCTCGCGACCGCGATCACGACCCCGAGCGTCAGGCCTAGCGCCAGGGGGATGGCGAGCGGGGCCGCGATACGCGCCACACGATTTCTGCGTGCGCGGCGCCATGCGGACCGATGCCCGGTGCTCATGCAGTCCACCTCCGTGTCCGCTGACGCTCCCGGAGGCACACGCTAGAACAGCCAGCCAGGCATTGGAGGAGAAATTAAGAAGATCTATGGCTTGTCCCGTTCTAGCGTGATCTTCGCTATTAAGCCGGCAGACTTATTGCGATCTCCTAACATCTCACATAGAGCGCGTGATCGTGGCGTGATTGCAGCGAGATAGTGGCGAGATAGGCCCGGCGAGCCCCGCGGCCGCCATGGCCCCGCACTGTGCGTGATGCTCTTCTTACGCATAGTGCGGCCGGTGGTCAGCTGCCGGCAGGCGCGCCCCCATCGCGCTTAGCAGTCGAAGGGATGCTTAACGTGCGTACGGCCCCGCCGGCGGCCCGGCCGGGACGGGACGGCCGGCCCGCGGCAGAAGGCACGCGGCCGCTCGGCGCCCGCCGGGTGCTGTGGATCGCGGGGGCCTACTACCTGGTCGGCGCGATCGCGCTGACCATCTGGCTGTGGCCGGACCCGGCGTCGCGGATCGTGGCAGGCAACCCCGCCGACGCTGACCAGTTCGCCTGGTTCTTCAGGTACGACGCCACAGCGGTCGCGCAGCTGAGGCTGCCCGCGCTGATCACCACGGGGATGAACGCCCCCCAAGGGGTCGCCATCATGTGGAACACGGCCATGCTGCTGCCCGGCGTGCTGCTGGCGCCGCTGACGCTGCTGGCCGGCCCGCAGGCCAGCCTGACGGTGCTCATGACAGTGGGGTTCGCGGGGTCTGCGGTCGCCATGTTCGCCGTGCTGCGCCGCTGGGACGCCAGCATCAGCGCCGCCGGGCTCGGCGGGCTGGTCTACGGGTTCTCCCCGGCGCTGATCCAGTCGTCGATGGGCCACTACGACCTCCAGTTCGCGGTCCTGCCGCCGCTGATCGTCGACGAAGCGCTGCGGCTGGCCACCGGGCGCTGCGGCACCGGCAGGCGGGCCGCAGCGCGCCGCGGGGCCCGGCTGGGCCTGCTGGCGGCAGCCCAGCTGTTCATCGCGGAGGAACTCCTGTTTGACGCGGCCGTGGCCGCGGCAATCCTCGTCGCGGTGCTGGCCCTGTCCCGGCCGGGAGCGGTGGGCGGCCGCATCCGTGACATCGCCACCGGCGCCGGCGCGGCGACCGCGGTGACCGCCGCGACCGCGGGCTACCCGCTGTGGGTGCAGTTCTTCGGCCCGCTGCGCCAGCAGGGCAGCCCCTTCGCCCCGGATTTCTACAAGAACGATCTCGCCGGGTTCGTCCGGCCCTCATCGGCCATGCTGCTGCATACGGCCGGCAGCGCCGCGTTCGCGGCCCGGTTCCAGGGCGGGCTCCCCGAATACCTCGGCTACCTCGGCTGGCCGATGCTCGCCGTCCTCGCGGTCATCGCGGTGCGGTTCTGGCGCCGCCTGCCGGTGCGCGCCGCGGCGGTGGCGTTCGCGGCGCTGTCGGCGTTCTCCCTGGGCGGGACCCTGCTGGCCGGCGGCAGGGAACACGAGGGCATCGTGCTGCCGTGGTACTGGCTGCAGACCCTGCCGGTCGCGGGCGCGGTGATCCCTGACCGGTTCTCCATCGTCGCCGACGGCGCGGCCGCCGCGATGGCGGCTTTCGGCCTCGACGCCGCGCGCGGTCGCTGGCCCCGGCTGAAGGGCCCGATCGCCGGCGTCGCGCTGATCGCGGTCCTGCCGCTGGTGCCCGTCCCGCTGCCCGCCGCCCAGGCCTCGCCTGTGCCAGCGGGCTGGACCGCGGCGTTCACCGCGCTGCGGCTGCCGGCCGGCGCGAGCGTCCTCGTGCTGCCCATCCCGGTGCTGACCTACACCGCTCCGCTTCGCTGGCAGGCCGACACCGCCATGCCCTCCTCGATGTACGGCGGCTATTACATGGGGCCGACCTGGAACGGGCCGGCTGCCACAGACGGCAACGGGCTGTCTTCTGAAGCCGGCTACCTGAACCAGCTCTGGGCGCAGTCAGCGGGCGTCAACGTTACGGAGGTCGCCACCCTCCCGGCCAACGGACTGTACCCGAGTCCCCTCCAGATGCGGGCGCAGCTCGCGGGCTGGGAGCCGGCCGCCGTCGTCGCGGTCACGAGCCCGCACTCGGCATTCGGTCGTTATCTGGCCGGCCTGCTCGGCCGGCCAACCGTCATTGCCGGTAATGAGGCTTATGCGAAACTCTCCTTGAAGAAGTAAAGCCCGATCACTGCTCGAAATGATGACTTAAAGGTCTTCAGCGGCCGGCGGTAGTCGGTGAAGAGAATCCGCCATGTCTTCAAGTTCGCAACGGCGCGCTCGACCGGCGCACGGAAGGAACTCACCTGATTGTTCCATTCGTGTTCCCATCGCAGTAGCTTCCG
>NZ_JASIAL010000100.1:0-16946 GCF_030042015.1 Trebonia sp.
AAGCCGTACCTGGTGGCGCAGGCCGCCGACGTGCCGCTCGCCGCAGACCTGTTCCACTACATGGCGGGCTGGGCCACCAAGATCGAGGGCAACACCATCAACATCTCGGTGCCCTACATGCCCGGCGCCAACTTCCACTCCTACACGCTGCGCGAGCCCATCGGGGTTGTCGGGCAGATCATCCCGTGGAACTTCCCGCTGCTGATGGCGGCGTGGAAGCTCGGCCCCGCCCTGGCCACCGGCTGCACTGTCGTACTGAAGCCGGCCGAGCAGACACCACTCACCGCGCTGCGGCTGGCCGAGCTCATTGCTGAGGCCGGTGTACCCGATGGGGTCGTCAACGTCGTCCCCGGGTTTGGCGAGACGGCCGGGGCGGCGCTTGCCGCTCATGAGGACGTGGACAAGGTCGCCTTCACCGGCTCGACCGAGGTGGGCAAGCTCATCGTCCAGGCCGCTGCCGGCAACCTCAAGAAGCTGACGCTCGAGCTCGGCGGCAAGAGCCCCAACATCGTCTTCGACGACGCCGAAGACAGCGCCATCGAGGGCGCGGCCAACGCCATCTTCTTCAACCACGGTCAGTGCTGCGTGGCGGGCTCGCGGCTGTTCGTCCAGGAGTCCAGGTACGACGAGGTCGTCGACGGCGTCGCCGAGATCGCCAAGTCCATCAAGATCGGCTCCGGGCTTGACCCCAGCACGCAGATGGGCCCCCTGGTGTCCGACGAGCAGTTCCGCCGCGTTACCGGGTTCCTGGAATCCGGGAGGGCCGACGGCGCCACCGCGCTGGCCGGCGGCGGCCGGTATGGCGACCGCGGCTATTTCGTGGAGCCAACCGTGCTGACCAACACCCGCCCGGACATGAAGGTCGTCCGCGAGGAGATCTTCGGCCCCGTCGTCGTCGCAGAGAAGTTCAGCAACCTCGACGAGATCGCCGCCCAGGCGAACGACACCAGCTACGGCCTCGGAGCCGGCATCTGGACCCGTGACATCTCCAAGGCCCACGCCCTGGCCAAGAAGCTGCGCGCCGGCACGGTGTGGATCAACTGCTACAACGTCTTCGACGCCTCGCTGCCGTTCGGCGGCTACAAGCAGTCCGGCTGGGGCCGTGAGATGGGGCACGAGGTGCTCGAGGCCTACACGGAGGTCAAGGCCGTAACCACGCTCCTTTAGTTATCCCGAACGAGCCCTGGCGACTCTCCCGGGCAACCGTTCCCGCCGCGGTTGCCCGGTCAGGTCGCCGGGCGGCCTGCCCGAAGTCCGGCTAGCTGCGCGGCGACCGCGGCACCGCGCAGAGTTCCGCCCATTTCGCGCCGAGTTTCTGGTTTCGGCACCGCCGAACCCCTACCGTGTAGCCAGGCAGTCAAGCGTGGCCAGCGCCGGTGGCGTGCGCGGTGGGAAGGCGGATCAATGCGGGAACGGCGTGTCCCGGAGGCCGGGGGCAACCGCGTGCTGCGGTGGGCGCGGTCGTCGTGGATCGACATCGCCTGGGTGGTGTTCGTCGCGATAAACCTGGCCGGGATGCAGGCGATGGGGAACTGGTCGACGATCCCCTTCCTGGTCATCTGGGTGAGCCTGACGATTGTCTACGGGTTCCGGATGTGGCGGTGGCAGCCCGCCATGCTGACGGTGGCCCTGGTGACGCTGGCGACCGGCGGGATCATCGGGGAGCAGGTCGTGTCCGGCGTGCAGGGCGGGGACTACCTGGTCGAGGTCCCGCTGGTCGCGGTGATGTTCCTGGCGATGGTCTGGCAGGGCCGACGGCGGCAGGCCGCGCTTGAGGAACGGCTGGCGGCGATGGAAGAGGTGCAGCGCGTCTCCCGCGAGAACCTGCGGCTGATGGAGCAGCAGCACACGTTCCTGCTCGATGCCTCGCACGAGCTCGGCACGCCGATCACGGTGGCGCTCGGGCACGCGGAGCTCATCGAGCAGGCCGCCACCGACAAGGCGGTCGCCGAGGACGCGCGGGTGGTCGTCGGCGAGCTGGGCCGGCTGCGCAGGCTGTCGAGCCGGCTGCTGCTGCTCGCCTCGGCGGGAAACCCGGACTTCCTTGACCTGGCGCCGGTCGGCGTCGACTCGGTCGTGATCGACACGCTGGACCGCTGGGCGTACACGCCGCGCAAGTGGCGGCTGGGCGAGGTGGCCGAGACGACCATCCAGGGCGACCGCGACCGCCTGGCGGTGGCGCTTGACGCGCTGCTTGAGAACGCCATCGCGCACACCGAGACCGACGACAGCATCGAGCTCAGCGCCCGCATCGAGGACGGGAACGCGGTCCTGGCCGTGGCGGACTCCGGCTGCGGCATCCCGGAAGCGGACCTGGACCGGATCTTCGGCCGCTTCGCCCGCGCGAAGCCCTTCCGCAGCCGCGAGGCCGGCGGGTTCGGGCTCGGGCTGCCGATCGCGGCGGCGATCGCGGAAGCCCACCACGGCTCGGTCCGGGTGCACAGCACTGTCGGCCGCGGCTCGACGTTCGAGCTGCTGATACCCGCGGGGCCCGCAGCGGCGAACGAGCACGTCAGCCAGGCATCTTGAGCAGGAACAGCCACGCGTTGACCACGCCGCTTGTGAGGCTGGCGAGCACCGCCGGGATCATCCAGTACAGGCCCCCGCCCGCCTGCAGGAGGAGGGTGAGCCCGGCGACGCCGACGAGCACGTCGGTGATCAGGTTGGGCGAGGCCACCTCGAGGTAACGCTCGAGTCGGCTTTGCGGAGCGTGACCGGCGCGCCGGTCGAAGGTGAACAGGGCAGCACCCGACACCGCCGACAGCGCGAGCAGTTCCGCGCCGATGGCCGGCCGCGGCTGTGGCGTCACCAGCAGGACCGCGGCGATCGCCGAGGTCATGAACAGCACGAGCGTCTGCGCGGCGCGGGACGCGAGCCCGCGGGAGGCGGCCAGCGCATCGCTCTTGATCGACACGGCGACGAACAGCAGGCCGGTCAGCGCCCCGGCGAGGCTGGCGACGGTGACCGCGAAGTCGTGCCACATCCCCGGCAGGTAAGCCACCATGCCCCAATCCTCGCAGCACGATGCCGCCCCGGCCCGGGGCTCGCCGCTGGCATGACGTGGAATGCTAGGAGAAACCGCCTAACGAAGGGGAGCCAGGCATGACGGTCGGCGCAGTCACGGCGGACGGGCGGGCCCGCGTCCTCGCGGACGGCAATCAGCTTCCGATGCTAGGCCTCGGGGTCTGGCAGGTGCCCAACGGGCCGGTGTGCGTGAACGCCGTGCGCTGGGCGCTTGAGCTGGGGTACCGGCACATCGACACCGCCCAGGCGTACGGCAACGAGGAGAGCGTCGGCCGGGCGCTGCGGGACAGCGGCGTGCCGCGCGAGGACGTGTTCATCACCACGAAGTTCTACCCCGGTCACCGCGATCCGGTCGCCGAGGCCGAGCAGAGCCTGCGGCGGCTCGGCGTCGACCAGGTGGACCTCTACCTCATCCACTGGCCGCAGCGCGGGCCGACGTGGGCCTGGCCGGGGATGGAGCGCGCCCGCGAGCGCGGGCTGACCCGCTCGATCGGCGTGTCGAACTTCAGCGCCGCCGACCTCGACAAGGTGGCCACGGCGGGCACCGTGGTCCCGGCCGTGAACCAGGTGCAGTTCAGCCCGTTCGAGGACCGGCGCGCGCTGCTCGCGGCGTGCGAGCGGCTGAATGTCGCGGTCGAGGCCTACAGCCCGCTTGGCACCGGCCGGCACCTGTCGGACGCGACCGTGCGCCGGGTCGCGCAGCGTGCCGGCCGCACGCCGGCGCACGTGCTGCTGCGCTGGTGCCTGCAGCACGGCATCCCGGTCATCCCCAAGTCGACCCACCGGGAGCGGATCGCCGAGAACGCGCAGATCTTCGACTTCACCCTCTCCGGCGCGGACATGGCCGAGCTCGACGCACTCGACCGGACACGAGGCACCGACCGCGCACTGGAACGAGGCTGGTGGTGAGCGGAACCGCCCTCCCCGCGCCGGCCATTTAGACCGCCCAGATACCGGGCCAGCTGCGCCAGCGGCCCGGCTCGATCGGGCCAGCTGCGCCAATGGCCCGGTTCGTTCGGGCCGGCTGCGCCAATGGCCCGGTTCGTTCGGGTCGGCTGCGCCAGCGGCCCAGACGCCCGCCAGGCGGGCCTCCAGCCCCGGCCGTCGCCTCTCGCCGCGGCTTTGGTCACACTGGCCCCGGGCGTGCCACTTTGCACACTCTTTGGGGCCTGGGGACCGACTTTGCACACTCTGTGACCATTTCGTCGCCCATTATGGGCGATTTGTCCATGCACAGAGTGTCCAAAGTGGCACTTGCGGGACTCGGGTGACGCCAGGGAAACCGCACGGCTGCCCGTGCCGCGGCCGCCTCCGGTCACAGTAGAGTCGGTCCGAGACCGTACTCATGGCAGGGAGTAAGCGTGGACCCCTACTTGGACCGCGATCGGCGCCTGCCCGGGGCATTCATGGCGGCGCGGACATCCTCCTTCACCGAGTTCCTCGCGTCATCCGCCCCGGACCTGCTGCAGCGCGGCCTCGTGCGAGAAGATCCCGGTGCTGGCGGCAGGACGGTTCCTGAGCTGGAGCACGGCACCACAATCGTCGCGGCCACGTTCGCCGGGGGAGTGGTCCTAGCCGGAGACCGGCGCGCGACGATGGCCGGCATGATCTCCAAGCGCGATGTCCGGAAGGTGTTCCGTACCGATGAGTACTCGGCGGCCGGAGTGGCGGGGGCGTGGAGCCTTGCTGTCGAGATGATGCGGTTGTTCCAGGTCGAACTCGAGCATTACGAGAAGATGGAGGGACAGCCGCTGGGCCTCGTGGGCAAAGCCAACCGGCTGGCGACGATGATCAGGGGGAATCTCGGCGCGGCGATGCAGGGGCTGGCGGTGGTGCCGTTGTTCGCCGGCTATGACGAGGACGCCGGGATCGGCCGGATATTCAGCTACGACGTGGCAGGCGGCCCTGCCGAGGAGCGCCAGTTCTACGCCATCGGCTCGGGATCGGTATTCGCGAGGGGCTCACTGAAGAAGCTCTACGCCGAGAACATGTCGGCCGGTGATGCGGTGCTGGCCTGCGTGCAGGCGTTGTATGACGCAGCCGACGATGACTCGGCGACCGGTGGCCCGGACCTTACCCGGCAGATCTTCCCCGTCGCCGCTACGGTGACCGGGGACGGCTTCGCCTGGGTGCCTGACGGGGAGTCCGAGGAGTACGCGCGCATGGTGGTCCAGGAGCGCCTGCGCTCACCGGACGGCCCGAAGGCCGCTGTCATCGGCCGCAGGTTGCCTCAATCGTGACGCACCGCGCCGCAGACCCCCGGCCAGGCGGCGCTATCGGGCCGCAGTCCCCCCGGAGCACGTGCGCCGTCAAGGCGCGGCCGGGGGGTTCCGGGGGGTCGCCCCCCTGGGCAGGCGGCGCTATCGGGCCGCGGTCCCCCGGAGCAGGTGCGCCGTTAAGGCGCAGCCGGGGGGTTCCGGGGGGTCGCCCCCCGGGGATAACCGCGCCAGGCGCGCCAGCGGCCCGGTTTCCAGTTCCCTGGCGCTCGGCAGTTCGCGGGCGGCGGCCAGGATCAGCGCGCCGTCCTTGTTGTAGGCGGCGGCGCCTGCTTCCTGCAGGGCAGCATGGCTGGCCCGGTAGTGGTGACCGCACAGCAGCAGGTCCACCGGGCGCGGGCGGTCAGGCGTCGGCGGCATGACGACCCGCACCAGCGGGCTGGCCGCGCAGCAGCAGGCCCGGCTGGCCGCGGGCAGCGGGCCTTCTCCCTCCGCCAGCTCAGCATCCGGGCCGCCGCCGGCCGACGGCCAGGGACAGAAGAACCAGTGCTTCATGAGCACTAGCATCGACCGCGGTCAGGGCATCGCGTAAGGCCGCGGCTGGCGCGGTAATAAGGCGATAAGAAATGCGGGCTAGCCGCCCGCGCCGAGCAGCTGGCGCTGGCTGGGGACCTGCCGCCTGATCCAGTCGTCGAGCACCTTGTCGCTTTCCCACGAGGCGATAAGCGCGTAGCGCGGCCGCGGCCCCGGGTGCCAGACCACGTGCCACAGGCGCTCGGTGTCGATGACCAGCTGCCGCCCCGGATGCAGCCTGATGCGCGTCTCCGTGGCGGGATCGTCCTTGTCCTCGCGCAGGATGAACACCGACTGGCCCGGCGCGTTGTCCAGCTCCAGCCAGGACCGGACCACCCAGCCGGTCCCGTCAGGGTTGAGCCGGTTGTTGTCGTCCCTGTGCAGCTGGCGCAGCGCCGTCGGCTCGTCGCTTGGGTTGAGCTTGATGACGCGGACCCGGCCATAGTTGCCCGCGACCCCCCCGATGTAGCGGACCAGGGTCGGCGCGATCTCGCTGTTGGACGTCCACAGCCCGAACTTGTCCGGCTTGCCGTGGTCCCAGAAGCCGCGGCAGTCCATCTCACCGGTCGCCGAGGCCAGCGGCGCGAAGTTCGTGTCGCCGCCGCTTTTCCAGTCCAAGTACTCAAGCGATTCCCACTCGGCCGGCGGGATGGGCGTCCCGCCGTAATCGCTGAGGATGACATATCCTTTCTCTGCCAGAATGTCGAGTTTGTAATGCATGTAGCCCCCATTGTCGTGGTTGAGTCCCGCGCTGAGGATGTGGTTGGCTACCTACCCAGGTCAAACGCCCCGACAACCCCCGGCCGGATAATTTTCCTCGCACTCGGCAATTGTCCGGTGCGCGGCAATTGCCGCGCACCGGACAATTGCCTGCCCGCAGCGCAATTGCCCGCCATTCGCCAATCGTTTGCCGCGGAAAAAAATTATGCCAGGTAATTGACTCGGCAGCGGGTGGACCGCTAACTTCCCGGGTAAATTCGCGGCAGCGGGAACATCACGGGGGCACGATGTCAGCAGGCACGGCAAAGGTCCGGCGGAGCGACTTTTACAACGATCCGGCTTTCAACTACGCCGAATTCTGGGTCGGCCGCGACTACGAGCACCAGGCCGAAGTCATCGCCTTGCGGCGGCTGCTGCGCGGGCACAGGTTTTGCCACGCGGTCGACATCGGCGGCGGCTACGGCCGGCTGAGCGCGATCCTGAGTGAATTTGCCGACCGGGTCACCCTCGCCGACCCGAGCAGGCAGCAGCTCGACCTTTCTGCGCAGATTTTTCCTGGCTCGCGTTTCGAGCGGCTGCTCGCGGACGCCATGCACCTGCAATTCCCCGATCACAGCGTCGACCTGGCCACGCTGATCCGGGTCTTGCATCACCTGCCCGATCCCGAGCCCGAGTTCGCCGAGCTTTCCCGGATACTGCGGCCGGACGGCTACGCGGTCATCGAGGTCGCCAACTCCGTGCACATGGGCCGCCGCGTGGACGGCTTCCTGCACGGCCGGCGCGCCTCACGAGCACCCGTCGACATCCGCTCGGACGACTCCAGGCGGCGCGGCACCGCCCCGTACGTCAACCACCACCCGCGCACGGTCACCAGCCAGCTCGCGGCCGTCGGCCTGCGGGTCCACCAGGTGCTTTCCGTCTCCAACCTGCGGCACCCGCTCGCCAAGGCGGCACTTCCGCAGTCCGCCTTGCTCGCGGTCGAGAAGGTGGCACAGCGGCCGCTAGGCAGGCTGTACTTCGGGCCAAGCGTGTTCTTCCTGCTGCGCAAGACCGCCGTCTCGCCATAGCCTTGCCCGCCGGGACCGCGGGCAGGCTTGACTCAAGGGCGCCGGCCAGCATATAGCTCATCGGGTGGACGCTTCCTTCGGCACGGTCTGGGAAGCTGTCGCCGGCACCCTGCGGGACGCGGTCGCGATCTCCGAGCCCGGGCGGGACCACACGTACGCCGAATTCGAGGAACGCGCCGCGCGGCTGGCCTCCGCCCTGGCGGACGCGGGAGTCGGGCCCGGCGACAAGGTGGCCTGCTACCTGTACAACGGGGCGGCCTATCTGGAGACGGTGTTCGCCGCGTTCAAGATCGGCGCGGTGCCCGTCAACGCCAACTACCGGTACACAAGCGACGAGCTTTCGGCGCTGCTCGCGGACGCCGACACGGCGGCCCTGGTCTTCAGCGGGGAACTGACCGCCAACGTCACGCATGCCGCCGCCAACCTGCCCGGGCTGCGCCTGCTCGTCCGCGCAGGGCCCGCACCGGCAGGCACGCCCGGGGCGCCAGGCCCGGAGCTGCCCGGGCTCGAGGACGTGATCGCCGCGGCCAGCCCCCGGCCTGCCGAGCCCCGCCCTGGTTCTGACCAGCTGTTCATGTACACGGGCGGCACGACAGGCCGGCCCAAGGGCGTGATGTGGCGGCTGGCCGAACTGATGGGCTCGATGTCGCCCGCCCTCTACCGGCGGCTGGGAGTGCCTGAGCCGCCCGCCACGCCCCGCGAAGCGGCCCTGATCGCCGCGAGCCTGCGGGCCGCGGGCCGGGCGCCTGTGGTGCTGCCTGTCGTCCCGCTCATGCACGCGACCGGGCTGTTCAACGCGATGGGCACGCTGGTGGCCGGCGGCCGCGTCGTCACCACCCGCCCCGGCCCGCTCGACGCGCGGCATGTCTGGGAAACGGTCGCCCGCCAGCGCGTCCGCACGCTCGTGGTGGCAGGCAACGCGGTGTGCCAGCCGCTGACTGACGAGCTGATAGCAGCCGAGCAGGCCGGGCGGCCGCATGATCTCGGCGCGCTGAACTCCGTCATCAGCTCGGGAACCGCGTTCAGCGACCGGCTGAAGCACGCCCTGCACGAACGGGCCAGCGTCACGATCACCGATGCCCTCGCCTCGAGCGAAGGAGGCCCGTTCGCCCTGGCCGTCACCTCGTCGGTCGATGACCTGCCTGCCAGGTTCTTCCCCGTGCCCGCCGCGCGGGTCTTCACGCTTGACGGCGAGCCGGTTCCCCCCGGCAGCGGCGCGGTCGGCGTCCTCGCGTTCAGCGGGCCGATACCGCTCGGCTACTACAAGGACGGCGCTAAGACCACGGCCACGTTCAGGACCTTCGACGGGGTCCGCTACTCCATGCCGGGCGATCTGGTCGAGGTGGAGCCAGACGGTGCCATCCGGTTTCTCGGCCGGGGGTCGGGCGTCATCAACACGGGCGGTGAGAAGGTCCACCCGCAAGAGGTCGAGGACGTCCTGCTCGCGCACCCCGAGGTCACCGACGCCGCGGTCGTCGGCGTCCCCGACGAGACATGGGGCGAACGCGTGGTGGCCGTGGTGGCCACCGCGAGCGGCACGCTGACCAGCGAGGAACTGCAAAAGGCGGTCAGGCGCACGCTGGCCGGGTACAAGGTGCCGCGCGCGATCGTGCTGCTTCCCCGGCTGCCCAGGACACCCACGGGCAAGCTCGAGGCCGCCGAGGTGAAGCGCATCGCCCGCGGCAGTCCTGCCGCGCCGTAGTCACGTCACGTCAGGGAACACCTCGGCGAGCACCGCGCCGATCGCCGGGATCCTGCCCGGGTCCTCCGGCCCGACCACGATCAGGCCGTCGGCGTCGGCCGCCGCGCTGCCGCGCGCCCCCGCCGCGAACTCGGCCAGGTCGTCGGTGCGGAACACGAACACGGTCTTGGTGATCTCGGCCGGGTCGCGCCCGGCCCGCTCGCAGTGCCGCTCGAGCACGTCGAACTTGTGCCGCACGATCGCGGGGTCGCCGCCGAACACGTTGCAGGCGTCCCCGTACCGCGCCGCGATGTCGAGCGTGCGGCGCTCCCCGCCCCCGGCGACCAGCACGGGGATCGTCCCGGCGACCGGCCGCGGCGAGTTCGGCGCGTCGCGGACGGCGTAAAAGCTGCCGTCGAAAGTCGCGCGCGGCCCGCGCAGCAGCGCGCGGCAGACCGCGAGCTCCTCGTCAAGCCGGTCCATCCGCTCGCCGGTGCCGGGAAAGGCGAGCCCGTACGCCGCGTGCTCGGCGGCGTCCCACCCGGCGCCGACGCCGAGCACGGCCCGGCCGTGCGAGAGCACGTCGACGCTGGTCACGCACTTGGCGAGCAGCGCGGGGCTGCGCAGCGTGACCGGGCTGACCAGCGCGAGCAGCCGGGGCGATGAGGTCCGCATCGCGAGCGCCCCGAGCAGGGTGTACGCCTCGAACATGGGGGAGTCAGGCCCGCCGCCCACCTGGTTCTGCTGCAGGTGGTCCGGCACCGAGATCGCGTCGAACCCGGACGCCTCCGCGATCTCGACGGCCTTGGCCAGCCGGTCGAACACCGCCGGCCCGTCGTCGACGCTCCCGTAGGAGCCGAAGTGAATGCCACGCCTGAACAAGGCCATCGGAGGTCTCCTTCGCCGCGCGAGAGGCGCCACTGTCCGTTCGGACTATTAAATTCATTATTTTCCCGAACGAACCCTTCCGTCTCTCACCGGCCCCGTTGTCTGCGGGGCCGGGGCAGGGCAGGCTTGGGGCATGACAACGATGCGCGCGATCCGCCAGGAGGTCCTCGGCGGTCCTGAGGTACTGCACGACGTCGAGGTGGCGCGGCCGGAACCCGGCCTCAGCCAGATCCTGGTGCGGGTGCACGCGGCGGGGCTCAACCCGACCGACTGGAAGCACCGGGCACACAGCGTCTTCCTCGGCCCGCCGCCGTTCACGCTCGGCTGGGACGTGTCCGGGGTGGTGGAAGCGACCGGGTACGGCGTCACGATCGTCAAGCCGGGCGACGAGGTGTTCGGCATGCTGCCCTACCCGCACGGCGTGGGCTCGCACGCCGAATACGTCACCGGTCCCGCCCGCGCGTTCGCCCTCAAGCCCGCCAGCCTCGACCACGTGCAGGCCGGGGCGCTGCCGCTCGCCGGTCTCACCGCGTGGCAGGCGCTGGCCGACACCGCGCACGTGTCGGCCGGGCAGCGGGTGCTGATCCACGCGGCGGCCGGGGGAGTCGGCCATCTGGCGGTGCAGATCGCCAAGGCGCGGGGCGCGTACGTGATCGGCACCGCGAGCGCCGGCCACCATGAGCTGGTCCGCGGCCTGGGCGCCGACGAGATGATCGACTACCACGTGACGGACTTCGCCACCGCTGTTGGCGACATCGACGTGGTGCTCGACCCGATCTCTGGGGACTACTCGGCCCGGTCGCTGCGCACGCTGCGCCCGGGCGGCGTGCTGGTCAGCCTGCTGCCGTTCGCCCCCGACATCCCGGCGGAGGCGGCGCGCCTCGGCGTCCGCGCCCAGGGCATGCTGGTCGAGTACGACCACGGCGGGATGACCGCGATCGCGGACCTGGTGACCGCCGGCCAGCTCCGCCCGGTCATTGCCGCGGCGTTCCCGATGGCCGACGCGGCCAAGGCACACGAGCTCGGCGACACCGGGCACGTGGCAGGAAAGCTTGTCCTGACGATGGCCTGAGCGATGCCGGCCCAGACCGACGTGGTGACCGGCGCGTTCGGCTACTCGGGCGCTGCCATCGCCCGCGAGCTGCTCGCGGCCGGGCACCGGGTGCGCACGCTGACCGGGCATCCGGGCCGCGCCCCGGCCGGGACCGGGATCGACGTGCGCCCGCTGGATTTCGCCGACCCCGCCGGCCTGGCCCGCGACCTGGCCGGCGCGCACACCCTCTACTGCACCTACTGGGTGCGGTTCGCCCATGGCGCGGTCACGCACGAGACGGCCGTGGCGAACAGCAGGGTGCTGTTCGCCACGGCGGCCGGCGCGGGCATCCAGCGGATCGTGCACGTGTCGATCACGCACGCCGACCCCGCCTCCCCGTACCCCTACTTCCGCGGCAAGGGCGAGGTCGAGGGGTACCTTCGGGCGACGGGCATCCCGCATGCGATCGCGCGGCCCGCGATCTTGTTCGGCGGGGACGGCGTCCTGCTCAACAACATCGCGTGGCTGCTGCGCCGCCTGCCGGTGTTCGCGACCGGCGGCCGCGGCGACTACCGGATCCGCCCGATCCACGTCGACGACCTGGCCCGGCTGTGCGTGGACCTCGGCGGCCGGGACCTCGCCGGCGGCGTCACGGTCGACGCGGTGGGCCCGCAGTCCGTGACGTTCCGGGAGCTGGTCATGGCCATCAGGGCCGCCACCGGCAGCCGCGCGCTCGTCGTGCCCGCGCCCGGCTGGCTGATCCCCCCGCTGTCCACGGCGCTTGGCGCCGTGCTGCGCGACGTCCTGCTCACCGGCGAGGAATACCGGGCGATGGCGGCGGGCCTGGCCGATTCCAGCGCGCCGCCGGCCGGGCAGACCGTGCTCACCGACTGGATCGCGGCGCACGGCGCGGAGCTTGGCCGCACGTACGCCAGCGAGCTCGACCGGCACTTCCGCTAGGGCAGGTCAATCCCGGTGCCTGAATCGGGGCGATCCTGCCCGGCGGGACCGGCCCGGCGGGCCCGCCGCCGCAGCGCCGGCAGGCGCAGCGCCGGCGGGTGCAGGAACCGCTCCCTGTGCTCGTCCTCGGCGATGTCGCGGCGGGTGGCGTGCAGAAGCTGGTCCAGGGTGATCACACCCACGACCCGGCCGTCGTGGGCCCGGTCGACGACGGCGGCGCGGGTGACGTCGTGCCTGGCGAACGCGTTGGCCACCTCGCGCAGCGTGCTGTCGGCGTGGACGATGAGCCCGGCGGCTCCGGCCGCCGCCGCGGGCGTCATCACCTCCCGGGTGAAGCACAGCTCGAGCGGGTCGGCCGAATACTCGCGGGTCAGGTGCAGGCCGCGGCGGGCGATCTTCTCGGTCAGCACCGAGCGCTTCAGCACCAGCGCCGACAGCGCGTACGCGCTGACCGACGCGACGAGCAGGGCCAGCAGCGTGTTCCAGGCATGGGTGAGCTCCATCGTGAACACGACGCCGGTCAGCGGCGAGCGCAGCACCCCGCCGACAACAGCGGCCAGGCCGGCCATCGCCCAGAAACCGGCGAACACATCTGGCAGCACGTGTCCCTCGAGCGCGCCGAGCGCGCCCCCGATCATGAACACAGGCGCGAGCACGCCGCCCGAGGTTCCCGAGCCGAGCGACAGCGACCAGATCAGCGTCTTGACGACGAGGATGCCGACGATCAGCGACAGCCCGGCGCGCCCGGCCAGCAGCTGGTCGATCACGTCGTAGCCGACGCCGAGCGCCCGCGGCTCGACGAGCCCGCCGAGCCCGATGATGAGCCCGCCGATCGCGGGCCACCACATCCAGTGCACAGGCAGCCGCCCGAAGGCGTCCTCGGACCGGTAGACGAGCGCCGTGGCGCCGACCGCGAGCAGCCCCCCGGTCAGGCCAGGCACGAGCGTGAGCGCTATCGCGCCCGCCCCCGGCTGCGCGGCCGCGGTCACGGGGAAGATGGCGTGATCGCCCAGCAGCGGCCAGCGGCAGATCGTGGCGACCGTCACCGACGCGGCCACGGGGATCAGGCTGCGCGGCCGCCATTCGAACAGCAGCAGTTCGACCGCCAGCAGCACCGAGGCCAGCGGTGCGTTGAACGTGGCCGCCATCCCGCCCACCGCGCCTGCCACGAGCAGCGTCTTTCGCTCGTCCGCGGACAGGTGCAGGAACTGCGCCACGATCGAGCCGACCGCGCCGCCGGTCATGATGATCGGCCCCTCGGCGCCGAACGGCCCGCCGGTCCCGATCGAGATCGCCGCGGAGACCGGCTTGAGCACCGCCACCCGGGGCGAGACCCGGCTGCCGCCGGTGAGGATCGCCTCGATCGCCTCAGGCATGCCGTGGCCGCGGATCTTCTCGCTGCCGAAACGTGCCATCAGCCCCACCACGAGCCCGCCCGCGACCGGCGCGAGCAGGATCAGCCATGCGGGATGACGCCCCGCGCCAGGCGCGGTCAGCGCCACCGACAGCCGCTGGTAGAACACCGCGTTGGTGATGAGGCCGATCAGCCGCAGCAGGCAGTACGCGGCGACGGCGCTCACGCCCCCGAGCGGCAGCGCGATCGCGGTGATCAGCAGCGTCCGCGGGCGGAGCGTGAAGTCGCCGAGATGCTCCGCGCGCCTGGGCCGCCCCCCCGGCCGGACAGGACCGTCCTTGACCGGGCCGCGCTGACCGGGACCGTCCTTGACCCGTCGTGGCTGACCCGGATCGCGTCCTGGCTGACCCGGATCGCGGCCCGGCTGCCCGGGGCCCGGCTGCTCGCGGCCCGGCTGCTCCGGGCCGGGCTGAACAGCCGGCGGCGCGGTCACAGCGGCAGCGGACCTGTGACGCCGAGCGCCGCCGCGTCGCCCGCCAGCTCCGCGAAACGGCGGGCGAGCCGGGCGGCGGCCTGGCGTTCGGCGGGGTCCATCCGGTTCAGCACGGCCGCGAGCAGGACGTGGCGCCGCTCGACCACCCGCGCGACCAGGTCCACGCCAGCCTCGGTCACCTCGACGGTCACGATCGACCTGCTCCGCGGATCGGTACCGCGGGCCAGCAGTCCGGCCGCCTCCATCCGGTCGGCGAGCCGCGTCACCGACGACGCGGTCATGCCGAGTTCGGCCGCCAACCGCGACGACGGCACCCGGCCGAGGCCGGAGAGCACGAGCAGCAGCCGGAATTGCGGCAGGCTCACCTCGCCGTCAAGCACCCGCAGGCTGTGCAGTGTCAGCCCGACGAGCGCCCGCGTCATCAGCTCGAGCGCCGCCACGGTCGCGGGCTCGCCCGGGATCGCAATATCGTTCACATATAAAAGTATTGCATATATCAAGGCTTAGCGTGAGCAAGTCCTATCGCTACCGTGCGAGGAGCAGCACGCCCGTGACCAGGAGTGCGGTGACCTTGATGAGTTCGAGCCCGACGTACGCGTAATGCCCGGGCGAGCGCGGGAGGTCCTCGCCGGCGAGGACGCGATCCGATCGGCGGGTCAGCCATGGCCGCACGACTGCGACCTGAACCAGCAGGGTCGTGATCGCCACCGCGCCGGCTGCGATCACGCGCGGCGGCGGGGGCTGCGTGACCGCGGCGACCACCAGCACCGCCCCGAGGATGGCCTCGGCCGTGTTGAGTGCGCGGAAGACGAGACGGCCGATGCCTAGCCCGATCCGCACGGTGACCCCGGGCGCGCGGAACTTCAGGGGCGTTTCCAGGAAGGAGATGGCGGTGACCATGCCGAGCCAGGTGAACACCGCGCCCGTGGCGGCGGCGGTCACGGGGCTGTCCTGCCCGTCACATCCGTGCTCACGCGAAGCGCCGTTACTGCGGTACCGGTCCGTCCTGCGCGGACTGGCAGCCAGCGCGGTGCCCCTCGCGGATGACGGCGCCGCATTCGAGGCAGACCAGATGAGCCCAGCAGACCGGGTCGCCGCCCTCCTCGGGCGCTGGCTCCGGGGAGAGTGCGTTCCGCGCGGGATGCTCGCTGCCCAGCGTGGCTTCCTCCGCCAGCGGCGGTTCCCTGTCCTCCGCCAGCGGCGGTGTCCTGTCCGTCACCTGCTCCTCCCGCACGTGCTCCCGCTTCCGTTTCCCGCACCCGCTACTCCCGCACGCGCTCCCGCCCACTCCCGCACCCACGCCCTCGCCCACGTCCACGTCAGTTTTATACAAATGACTTGATTAATAATATAGCTACTGTAGGCCCTGCTTGCGGTGCGCCCGCCGCCGGCGGGCCGCCGATACTGATGTCCTGGCGGGAACGCGGAGGAGGCGTTGCGTTGTACGTCGTTCAGGTCCGCCGCGTCTACGACGCCCCGTCCCCAGCAGACGGCGCTCGCGTGCTCGTGGACCGGGTATGGCCGCGGGGACTGCGCAAGGAGGCGGCGCGCCTGGATGAGTGGGCGAAGGACGTCGCGCCGTCCGCGCAGCTGCGGACCTGGTACCGGCATGATCCGGCGAAGTTCGGCGAGTTCCGCCGTCGTTATCGCGCCGAACTGGAGATGCCCGGCCCGCGGGCGGCCGTCGACCGGCTCCGCGCGCTGGCAGCGGACGGGCCGGTGACGCTGCTGACCGCGACCAGGGAGCCCGGCATCAGCCAGGCCGCCGTGCTCGCGGAGTTGCTTGCCGAGCAGAACTCCCGGCCTCCTGCGCAGGCGTAGCGAGCCAGCGGCGGAGCACCGTCGCCGCGACGGCAACGAACGCTGATCGCCTTCAGCGGACCGTCAGGCAGGCGGTACCGCCCACGTGGGCGCGGCTGCGCCCGAGCGACCGCTCCCCCGTCGGCGTGCGGATGCGCTCTGCATCCATGCGCTTGGTTTATAACAGAGAGAATGGTTAGAAACGGTGTGCCTGGAAGGCGGGTGGCCGATCACACTCGGCCCTGGCTTGGTATCCGTGGTCATAACCGCAACTGGCGTCCACTTGGCACACTTCTTGCATGGACAAATCGGGCATAGCGCCCCGGAAATGGTCACAGAGTGTGCAAAGTCACACCTGTGGGACTTGTGGGACGGCAGGGAGAAGGCCCGCCCAGAACCTGAGTGTGAGCCGATCCCTCACGGGTATCACGGGTGTGCACAGAGGGGGACTGTGATGCGCCAAGAATCATTCGTGACGATTGTGGTCTGCGGGAAGATGACGCGACGCGTGGCGCTGGCTGGCGGGACCGCCGTCGCCGCGACGGTGCTCGGGCTGTCCGGGCCGGCCTCGGCCTCGACCCACACCGGGGCACGGCCGTTTCCCGCGGCGCCGCTGACCGAGGTGTTCGGCTACGTCGGGGCGGTGGCCCAGTACACGACCGTTCCCGCGGGGGCCAGCGGCGCCATCGTGCGCGTGATCGGCGCGGCGGGCGGGAAGACCGCCACGGGCCCCGGGAAGCCATTCGCCACGACGGGCGGGGACGGCGCCCAGGTGTCCGGGACGATCGCGGTGCAGCCAGGCCAGGTCCTCGTCATCCAGGTGGGCGGCTACGGCGGCAACGCCGACTCCAACCTCAACCCCGGCCCTGGCGGCTGGGGACCGACAGGGAACGGCGGCCGAGGCGGTGGCGCGCACGGGTACGTCACCGTCGACGGAGCGGGCGGCGGCGGGGCGACCAGCCTCGGGATCGCCGGCTGCGTCGGCTGCACGGCCACCACGGTGGTCATCGCCGGCGGTGGCGGCGGGGCGGGCGGGCGCGGCTTCACGTCGGACATCAACCACGGCGGGCCCGGGGGGAGCAGCGGGGCCACCGTTGACGCCGGCCACAACGGCGGCGGCGGCGGCGCGGGCAGCGG
>NZ_JASIAL010000521.1:0-3312 GCF_030042015.1 Trebonia sp.
CGACGATTCGCGGACGACCTTGTGGTGGTGGATCAAGTGAGGAAGCAGGTGGGTGGCGACCGGGGGGCCGACCAGCAGGACGGCCGATAGCGCGACCAGCGCGCCGCCCGCCATCAGCTTGGAGCCGTTGGTGATGCGCTCCGCGCTGAGCCGCAGGCTTCCCGTGCGTGCCTTCCGGCCGAGGAGCTGGCCGACCATGATGGCCAGGAACGCCTGGATGACGATAGCGGTGATGACGTCAGCCACTGGCAGGCTGCTGAAGCCGAGCGTGAACCCCACCACTAGTTCATCCAGGCTGATGCCGAGGCCGAGCCCGATGACGGCAAGGCCGCGGGCGCCCACCAGCGCCCGCGCCTTGCCTGCCTCGTCATCGTCATCGTCGTTGAGGCTCTCGTCCAGCATCCAGATGCCAAGGCCGCCCACGACCACCGGGACGACGACCGGGACGACGTACCGGCCGACGAAAGTCAGGTCGACGGTTTCGGCCAGGTGAGTGCGGTCGGCCTGGCGAAGCTGGTAGGCCTCGGCAGGGCTGCCGACCTGGTAAGGGTCGAAGACCAGGTGGGCGGGGCTGCCGGTCAGGTGAGTCAGCGGCGCCCCCAGCGCCATCCCGGCCAGCGGCATTCCGGCCTCGAACGCGAGCAACAGCACGATCACGCGGATCCGCTGCGCACGAGTCAGCCGGATCTCCCCCAGCACGGCGAACGCGACAGCAAAGGTGTCAAGACACAAGGGCAGCGTAAAGGCCAGCAGTTTGAACATGTCCCGACCCCTTCACTGCCCGGAGTGACCGACACGCCGCTGTGGCGGGCTGACCTCGTATCACGAGGAGGTAACACCCATTGAACGGCGGATTGGCCCGGCAGGTTTAGTGTTCCGGAAAAAAGATCCTTATGCGGGGCGAGGGCCCCTGATGAACACCGGCCGTTCATATACCACTTGGCAAGGGCGAGCGCAGGCTTGTCATAAGATGGTAAGAAGTTGTTCATAAAATTCCGGGGAGGTGACCGGGGGCGCACGGGCAGCTGATCGGCAGCGCCAGGCAAGAACGCTGCCGAGAGCCAGTTCCGGGGAGTCCGGGGATTGCTCGAAAGAACTTGCCTTACAGATGCGTAATTGATAATTGTTTTCGATCACGCCAGATGGACCCCGGACGTTTGACTGGTGTATCTCGTGACTATCACGCCACGATAACCCTGCGATCACGGGCTCCATCTTCGGCGTTATAGGCCGCCAATAATTTCTCCAGCTTAATATGAGCCGGACAGGTAAGCAGATCTGCCAAATTTCCGCGTCATGTCGCGTGGCTGGTCTAACGTATACGTCCGGGAGCGGAACGGCGGACAGGGAGGTGGACCGAGTGCATGACCGGCGCCGGTCCGCCTGGCGGCGCGGCACGCAACGAAGTGGCGTGGCGCGTATTGCGGTCCAGCTCGGCGTGGCCGTGGCGCTGGGCCTGGTGATCGGCCTGGTGATCGCGTTCCAGGCGGGCTCGAGCAACTCAGGCGTTGACCAGGTGCCGCTGGGCATTCCGGTGAGCCCGAGTCCCTCGGCCAGCGCTCCCGCGTCGATGACGACTGTTCAAGCGACGACCACTGTCAGCTGTGACATCGTCGTTCCGGCCGACCCGCTGAGCGCGCGAGGGCTGGCCACTCCTTATCAGCTCACGGGCACCGACGGGATGACGCCGCAGGAGTCGGGGTGCCAGATGAGCAACGCGGTGAAGCTCGGGGCCTTCGTCCAGGCCACGATCCTGAACCCGGCTACCGGGGCGCTGTCGGTCTATGACCCGCTCGTGGTCACGCAGGGCACCAGGCCGGCCGTGGTGCCCTCGGTGCCGAGGATCCCGGCGAACGCGGTCGTGACGATCGACTTCGGGTTCAACGGCAAGGACCTGTTCCAGGAGGGGGCGACCCCGGCCACGCTCGCGGATGCCGACTGCGTCAACGGCCAGGCGGGGTCGATCTTCGGGCAGGTGTCGTTCTGCAACGGGATCAACTTCTTCAACGCGGTGCGGAAGGACGAGCGGGAGGGGCTGCTCAAGGTGCCGCCCCCGGGTACCTCGGACAAGATCATCCCGTCGGGCGGCGACATGGGCACGGGCCAGGTGTGCCCGGTCACGCGCAATTTCGAGGCGGTCAGCCAGGCCTCGGCCAACAACGTGACCACCGAGTACCTGCTCAACCCGCTTACCGGCCAGACGGCGCAGGACACCACGTCGAACGCGGGCAACATGGCGGGAGCGACGCTGCTGTTCAGCCGCAGCGACGACACCCTGCTTGACCAGTTCCTCGACCCGATCCTCGGATGCGCCCCGTTCCGGGCGCCTGACCTGGCCAATAACGACCAGCCGACCACTTCCCAGGCGCTTGACGAGATACTGGCGGGCGCGTACCAGCCGAAGATCGCGGCGCTGGTGCCGGAGAACGACCCGACGGTGCGCAGCGGCGACGAGTTCGACGCGGCGAAGACCGACATATACCGGGAGGAACTGGGCCAGGCGCCGATCGATTCGCTGACCAACCTGACCAGCAGCCCGGCGATGTACTGCCAGAACATCGTCGATATCCAGACGCCGTTCCTCGCGGCCAACCAGACGCTGCTCGCCACCGGACAGTCGCCGGTGACGGCGGTGGGTGACAACCTGCTCACTTTCATGGCGAACGAGCTGAGCATGTCCTTCTCCAGCCTTGGCTGCCAGCACTTCCGGCTGGCGGATCCCGTCAGGGTCATCCTGAACGGCACGGGCGCAGCGGTCGCGGCGACGTTCGACGTCTCCGTGCGCCCGGCGGCCGCCGCCGTGGCGGCGCCCGCCGGGCGCGGGACGTGAGCATTGTGACAAGGAGCCACCCGGTGCGTGTCCGGGAAGCTGCCGAAAGCGCCGCGACGCCCGGCCATGCCGCGGGCCCGGAAGCCTGGCGGAACAAGCGCTTCAGGCTCGCGGTGATCGCGGCGGCGGTCATCCTCGCGGCAGGGCTCGGCTTCGGCGTCGGCAGGGTTATCGGGCTTGGCAACACGGTGATTCTCACCGCGATTCCCAGGCCGGCGACGGGGAAAGACGCGTTCGTCGAGGACGACGACCTCACCGGTCAGGACAGCCAGGAGAACATCCTCCAGTCGACGGCTCTTGGCATGGTGCACATCCTGTCGGGCGGGACCCCGGTCGGGATCGGCCTCGTGCTCACGGAGTCGGGGAAGGTGCTGACCACTTACCGGCCCTCCGCGGGTGCGGCGAACCTGACGGCGGAGTACGTCCTGTCCCGCGCGACCTTCAAGGCCACGGTGATCGGCGCGGACGCCGCGGCGGGCCTG
>NZ_JASIAL010000522.1:0-6254 GCF_030042015.1 Trebonia sp.
CCAGCTCGGCCTCCGCGACAAGCTGGTCACGCCGCTGCCGCCGGAACGCCGCGATCGCGTCGTCGAGCGCCGCCGCGGCGTCGGCTGCCAGGCCGGCCGCCAGCAGCGCGCGGGCCCGGTCGGTCTCCAGGCCGGGAAGGATGCCGGGCGCGGTCTGCTGGTAGGCGCGCGCGGCGATGTCGAACGTGTGCAGCGCGGCCGGGATGTCGCCGCGCAGCAGGTCGCAGTAGCCAAGGTTCTGCGTCGCCTTTGCGGCTATCAGCGTCAGCCCGGCGGCCCGCGCGATGGCCGCGGAACGGCGCAGGTCGCTGCTGGCCAGCCCGACATCGCCGGTGTTCAGGTGCAGCACGCTGCGGTTGAGCAGCACGCGCGCCAGCAGCTCAGGGTCGTGGCGGACCAGCGGCTCGGCGGCCGCCAGCTGGACAAGGGCCGCCGCCCACCGGCCGGTGCGCAACAGCATCAGGCCGCGCTGGGACAGCACGATTCCGCGGTCGGCGGGGGCCACCGCCCGTTCCGCGTACTCAAGCAGGCGTAAGCCGTAATCGGCCCGGCCCTGCTCGGCCTCGAAGTACGCCAGCGTGATGACCATCCGGGCGGCGAGGGCCTGGTGCTGCGCCGGCACGACGCCCTGGCCGTCGTCCTGCCAGCCAAGCGCGGCCAGCCCGGCCCGTACCAGGCGCGCGCCGACCGCGGGCTGCCCGGCATTGCCCGCCCGCAACCCGCTGCGATGGGCTTGCCTGGCTCGCCACTCGGCCGTGCTCATGCGCTCACTAACAGCACGAGGGTCGGGGTGATCACTGTATTCATCCCGAACGGTCCCGGGCTGCTGCGGCCGCTCCCCGGCTGCGGCGGGCGGACGACCAGGCGGGCGGTGCCCCTGGGCACGCTGGCGAAGGCGAACCTGCCCTGGTCGTCGGCGTCCGTCGTGACCGAGCCGTCAGCCAGCGTGATCTCCACCTGGCGCGGCTGCGGTGGCGCGAGCCAGCCGTCGACCCGTGCGGAGCCGTCCGCGTTGGAGTCGATCCTGATCATGATCGTCAGGCTGCTGCTGTCGAAGGTGATCGTGCGGCTCTCCTCCGGCGTGCCCCGCACCAGTTCCTGCTCCGCGTCGGTCAGTTGCGCGAGCTCCGCTTCCATGCTGGCCAGCGCGACCGAGAACCTGATCCGCTCCACTAGGCCGTCAGGCACCGGATCGGCCGCCCCGAACAGCTCCCGCAGCCTCGCGAGCAGGCCATCGTCGCCTGCCTGGGCACCGTCGCTCCTCATTGGCTGCCTCCTTCGGCGCGCAGCGCGAGCCGCAGCTTGTCCAGGCAGCGGCCGCGCGTCGGGCCGACGCTGCCCCGGCTCATGCCGAGCCACTCGGCCACCAGGTCATAGTCGGGGCGCGGCACGAACGCCACGATGCGCAGCAGCCGCTGGCAGCGCGGTGACAGGGTACGCAGCGCCCGCCACAGCGCACGCTGCTCCTCGGCCTCAAGCATGCGCTCATCCGAGCCGCCCAGCGGGTCGGGGATCGTCATCAGCCACTCGTGGTCGGCCGGTTGCTGCCGGCGCGCGACGGCCGCCACCCGCCAGGCCTCCCGCTGGGTGGTCGTGATCAGCCAGGCCTTCAGCGCGCCCGGCGTGCGGATGCTGTCCTGGTGCGAGACCAGGCTCAGCCAGGCCGTCTGCACCGCGTCCTCGGCGTCCTCCCTGGACAGGCCCGCGGCCCGCGCCACGCTCCACAACAGCGGGGTCAGCTCGGGGATCAGCTTGTCGAGGTCGGCGATGAGGCCCTTGTCGTCGTTGGCGGCCAGCCCTTCGTCCACCCGATCAGCCTCCCTCCCAGCCGCGGCGGCGCAGCGCGTGCAGCGCGCGGTTGACCGTCGCGGCCTGTGCCGTGTCCGCCAGCGTGAGGGTCGCCGGGTCGTCGCGCGCGCCGTCGAGCAGCGCCCCGACAACCCAGGCAGCCAGCGCAGGCGCGGAGAACGAGGTGCCGTTCCAGGCGGCGAACCCGCCGCGGAAGTCGTCGGGATCGAGCGATTCCCTGGTTCGCGGCGGGCCGTGGTGCCCGCCCGGACCGGCCTGCGGCCTGGCCGGCACCTCCTGCGCGGACTTCAGCGAGCCGTTGACGTCGTCGGGGAACGTGCTGACCACCATGACGCCCGACGCCCACGCGCTGACCCAGCGGCCGCCGTTGCTGAACAGTGCCCGCGTGCTGTTCGGGTTCAGCGCGCCGACGCTGACCAGGGACAACGTCCCCGTCGGCCGTGGCTGGGCGGCGAACGCCGCCGGGTAGAACGGGCGGGAGGTCGAGTTGTTGCCCGCCGCGGCGACGACAAGGACGCCCATGTCGAGCAGCGTGCCGATCAGCGCGGCGAGCCCGGAGGTATAGGCGACGTCGGAGAAGGATTCGTTGAAGTAGCCGAGCGACAGCGAGATCGCGTCGATCATCAGCTCGGGCTTGGGGTCGGCCGGGTCCTGCGCTCGCGCCACCCGCGCCGCCAGCAGCTTCAGGGCGAGGATCAGGTCTCCCTCGTAGACGGTGTCGTCGCTGCGCATGATCCGGATGCTGAGCACCGTGGCGTCGGGCACGGCCTGCCTGAAGATCCCGGCGATGAACGTGCCGTGCCCGAGGGCTACTTCGATCTCGCCGACCAGCGGGTCAGCCGTCACCGGCGTGTCCCAGGGGTCTTTGATCAGCGCGCCGGCCAGGTCGCCGGCCGCGGCCGCGATGCTGTCGTTCACCAATATCGCGTGCTGGATGCCGCGGTCCACCCGGACGCTGCCGTCCGCCGTCGTGTGATAGCCGCCGCCCGCCGCGGCCGCGCGCGTCACGCCCAGCCAGGGGTGCGCCCGGACCCCTGTGTCCAGGACCGCGATAACCGGGCGCCGGCCGTAGCGCTCCTTGCACTGCCCATCGGTCCGCCGGGGCGGCGGGTCCGCGTACACCTCGACAGGGATGCGCGAGTCACCGGTGGCGGACAGGTACGGGGCGATGACCGCGTTCCCGTCTACCTCGGGGTTGCCGTCCACCTCGGGGGTGCCGGTGATCAGCGCGCCCACGAGCAGGTGCTCCAGGCTGATCTGGCGGACGTCGGCGGCGGCAAGGACCGCACCGCCGTGCGCGCGGCTGGTCTCCTGCCCGGGCGTGGCGTCGTCCTGCTCGCCGACAGCGTCGCGCAGTGCGGTGAGCGCCGTCCAGGCGTCCACCACGACCGGCGCCCGCCGCTGCGGGTCCGCCACCAGCACCGCGACGCCTGGCAGGGCGGCCAGCTGCTGGTAGTCGGCCAGCTGGGACGGCGGCGGGACCGGGACCAGCCGCATCCCCACCCCGCGCAGCACATCGTTGACGGCCGACAGGAACGGCTCCTGCTGCAGCCGGTAGGGGACGAGCAGGGTCCGTGCCCGGTACACGGTGGACCGCGGCGCGGGCCAGCCCTGCGCCACCGGCACGGCGACGGGGTCGAGGATCCGCGCGCCGTGCCTGGCGAGCAGCGACAGCGGAAGGCTCGCGATGCCGGATCCGCCGTCGCCGTCGCCAGGATCGGACGGCTGCGCGGCAGGCGGAACGAAATAGCACTTCATGTGGCGCTCCCCGGATGGCCGGCACTTCATCGTTTCCCGCGGGGATCAGGAAGTCCATCCCCCGTCATCTGCAAAGAGGGCCACGCCGTCCGCCAGATACGTCCCTTGCGGGCAATCTCGGGGGAATTACGCGGAAAACGCCGCGATCATGGGCCGCCTGGCGCGGCGGCCCATGATCGCGGGAGCTGCCCGGCTAGAAGGCCGGGTAGGCGAGCAGGCCGAAGGTGACGCTGCCAGACGGGTTGGTGTAGAACCCGACCAGGTCGTTCTCGTCGTTGATGCCATTGAGCGTCGTGGTGCCGATACCCTCCGGGTCATCCACGTTGGTCGTGTACCCGTGGCCGAGCCGGTAGATGAAGCCGTGCGTCGCCCCGCTCGCGGTGACGTAGTCGCCGACGACCCAGTCGGAGTCGTTGAGGCCGAGCGCCATGGTGGAGGTCGCGCCGGGGACGGCAAGCTTGATGAAGTCGCCGTTGCTCAACTTCAGGAAACCGTCCGTGGCCCCGGTCTTGGCGTTGACGACGTAAAAGCCCGCCACGTCGCCGTCGTTGTTGATGGCGGCAGCGGTGAGGCTCGGCGCCGCGGTGCCGCCGGGGGCGCCCGGTACGGTCACCATGGCGAACTTCTTGGTGCTGATGTTGTAGGTGTAGCCGCGGGCGTTGCCGGCGCCGTTGAGGTAGAAGCCGACCGCGACGTCGTGGTTGTTGACGCCGAGCAACTGGTCAACCTGGGGCTTGTCGTTGTCGGTTGTCGGATAGTTGACCTCGTGGAAGCTGCCGCCGACTGCGTAGAAACCGAAGTTGTTGTTGTTCATGCTGGCGGTGTTCATGCTGGACCAGAACCCGACCGTGACGCCCTTGTCGTTAAGCCCGGTGACCTGCGTCTGGACAGAGCCGGGAAAGTTCTCGCTGATGACGTCGCGCTGCGCGTACGGCGGCTCGAGCACGTAGCCCTTGTTCGGATGACCCTTGGCGCCTGAGCCGAAGTAGCCGGCGATCACACCGTCGTTGTTGATGCCGAGCAGCTGGTTGAACGTGGTGTCGTGGGTGCTGCCCAGCGTGACGAACTGGTAGCCATCGGCCGGCGCGGCCGCAGCTGACGTGGCGGCCCCGGCCGACCCGGCCAGCGTGACGGCCGCCACCGCGGCGAGCACGCCCGACGCAACTGCCGCCACGCCGATCCTCATCCGCGCTTTGCGGTCCGTGATGCTCATGGTGGTTTTCCCTTTCCTGTACCCGTGACTGGTAGCCGATCGCCATCCCCTGACTTGGCGGCCGCTGTTGTCCGCCCGGGATGTCCGTGGACCAATCTCCTGGTGCGCGCTGGGGGAAGCAGCGGGGGGTCGAGGGGAAATGGCGGGGGCGGGGCCGTCTAGCCGGGAGCGGGCGCGAGGCGCCACGCGTCGGCGGCGATGCGCCAGGCGCCGTCGGACTGGGCGCGGACCACCGTGCAGCCGGTCCCGCGCAGCCGGACCGGCTGGCCGTCGGGGCCGGTGCCCTCGATCCGCCGCTCGCAGACCAGAATCGCCAGGCCATCGGCCGGGAGGACCGCGACCAGCCTGATGTCAAGCGGCAGCCGCAGGTCCATGATCGCCGTCATCGTGTCGTACAGGCTGCGGGCGTCCGCCTGGTCGCCGGCCCACGGCCGCAGCACTGCCCCAGGCTCGTACTGCGCGACGGCCGCGCCGAGGTCGCCGTCGCTGACCGCCAGCGACACGAGCTCGGGTGCCTCCGACGGCCATCGCGCGGCCGGCGGGGCGATCGGATCCGACACGATGCCTCCTGCCTGTGGGGGCACGAGTCTTGCAGCCCGAAACCGGGGGAACGCGCTGCCGCTGGGGGAATCACCGGGGGGTGTCAGGCGCGGCCGAGCAGGCGCCGGTACAGCTCCGTCGTCTCCGCCGCAGGGGGGACGCCGACCTGCTCGTGCAGCAGCGCCGCGAGCTCTTCGTAGTGCCGCACGGCCCGCGCATTCTCCCCGAGGCGCTCCCAGCAGGTCATCAGCCCGCGGTGCGCCGATTCGTTCAGCGGCTCGTGCTCGACCGCGCGGCGGAAGGCGGTGACCGCCGCCTGGTAGCGCCCGGCCGCGGCCTGCAGCCGCCCGGCGGCGAGCAGCGCGGACTCGAAGCGCCGGCTCAGCTCGTCCCGGCGCGACTGCGCCCACTCCCCAGCGGTCATCCCGGCGAGGAAGTCGCCGCCATACGCGGCGATCGCGCGCAGCAGGTCGGGCAGCGCGGCCTCGGCCGGGCGGGCCCGGCTGGCCGAGGCGAGGGCCGCCTCGAACGTGTCAACGTCGCAGTCGTGCTCGCGAACCCGGTTGAACGAGTACCTGCCGCCGGAGTACAGCACCCAGTCCGGGTCGCCGAGCGCACGGCGCAACTCGCGAAGCGCGGTATGCAGCGCGTTCCCTAGCTGGCGGCGTGACAGGTCTGGCCACAGCGCGGTCCCCAGCTGTTCCCTGGTCAGCGGCGGCGACGTGACGAGCAGGAACAGCAGCTCGCGCGGCTTGGCGTAACCCCAGTCGGCCGGCGTCAGGGCGCCACCGCCGAGCTCGACGGTCGCGGTGCCGAGCGCGCGCACGCGCAACACGTCCCCGGCTCCGTCACCGTGCCCCGGCTGGGCCGGCCCGCGGGCCGCGGGCCGGCGAGACGGCCGGGCAGACGTGCCGGGCACGGCAGGATCCGCCAC
>NZ_JASIAL010000523.1:0-7346 GCF_030042015.1 Trebonia sp.
CCGCCCCCCGATCACCGCGCGGCAGCGTGCCGCCAGGACGGGCGCAGCCGGACGGTATAGCCCCGCAGCCCGGACCGGACACGCGCCGGCCACAGCGCCCGTCCAGGCGACACCCGGAAACCAGCGGCCGAAGCGCGCTGCACCGCCGATGTGGCGCCAGGCCCCAGCCGGGCCGGTATCTTGTTCGAGGTGCACCCGAACGGCCATTCCTGTTTCCGGTTGGACCACATCGTCAACTACACCCAGTCCGCCTGTTCCGTACCGGAAAGTGCGGGTCACGCATCCGTTCCATCCGCTGTGCGGGCAGGACTTCGAGTTCGTGGAGCACAAGCTCAACTGGGGCGAGGACCGGGTCTGGCTGCGCGACGGCGACCGGGGCCTGTTCAGCATGCCTGCCGGGTGGACCGACGTCGTGGCCCTGGACCCGTTCACCGTGATCGCGGACGGCCGGTGCCCGTTCACGGCTGGCGGCCTCCTCGCCGCCGCCGACCTGGTCGCCCGGCTCCGGGAATCAGCAGACGGCGACGGCATGTAAAGGAGATTATGCCGTGAACGTAAGAGAGATTATGCCGCTCCGTCGGCTGGCCCTCACCCTGCCAGCTGCAGCAGTCCGGCTGGTTTTCCTTCTCATGCGGCATAATCGTGCGACACGCCGTGCCGCGGTCCCGGCAATCCAGGCGATCTGCGGCAAAATCATCCTGACAGTGATGCCCGGGATGAGGAGACGGCGTGCCCAGGAGGCGGGATCCCAAGGAAGAATCGCTCGCGGCGGCGCGCTGCCTGAACCCGCATCCGGAGCAGGTCACCGACCCGGAGTTCCTGTCCAGCAACTTCTTCGACGCCCGCGACGCAGTCCAGGTCAAGTACGAGATGGTGCGCAAGGCCGGGGCCGGCGGCGTCCCGGTGACCGAGGCCGCCGCGGCGTTCGGCTACTCCCGTCCGGCCTACTACGCCGCAGCCGCGGCGCTGGAGTCCTCCGGCATCGAAGGACTGGTCCCGGCCCGTCCCGGGCCGCGCGGCGCTCACAAGCTGACCGACGAGATCTGCGCCTGGGCCGAGCGGCAGCTGGCCGCCGACCCGGCCCTGCGGCCGGCGCAGCTCGCCGGCCCCGTCCAGGACGAGTTCGGGGTGCGCGCGCACCCCCGCAGCATCGAGCGAGCGCTGGCCCGCTACCGGGAGCGCCACTCCAAAAGCCGCTGACCTGCCCGCCCGCGCAAGAAAGGAGGACGGCGACCCGTCCCTGTCCCTTCCCCCGTCACCTGGCCACGCGGCTGCTGAACCGGGCACGCGCCCGGATGCCGGCCAGGCCCCTGTTCCCGGCAGCGGGCTGGACGCCCGCTACGAGCAGCTCCGCCATGCCGCCCTGCACGCCCGCGGCGAGGCATTCCCGCTCGGCCTCGGCGTGCTCGCCGCCAAGGGCGTCCTCGCCTGGCAGCGCACCGTCGCCGGCCTCGCCCCGGCCGCACCTGCCTCCCGCCTGGCGGGGCCGCCCGTCCCGGTCCCGTCTCCCGCTCTCGCCGCCGCTCTCGTCAGCGCGCTGGCCTCCCTGGCCATGCCCGCACCGTGAACCCCCTCGGGAAGGAGCAACCCCCGATGACCACCGCCCTGGCCGCGCCGTCCAAGGTGAGCGCCGCGCACCTGTCCCGCCCGGCGCTGCTGTATGTCCGCCAGTCCACGCTCAAGCAGGTCGTCAACAACACCGAGTCCGCGCTGCGCCAGTACGACCTGCGCGGCAGGGCGATCGCGCTGGGCTGGGCCGCGGACCAGGTCACCGTCATCGACATCGACCAGGGCCACTCCGGCGCCTCGGCCGCCGACCGGGAAGGGTTCCAGCACCTGGTCGCCGAGGTGTCGCTCGGCCGGGCCGGGATCGTGCTCGGCCTGGAATGCTCCCGGCTGGCCCGCAACTCCGCCGACTGGCACCAGCTGCTCGAGCTGTGCGCCATGACCGGCACCCTGATCTGCGACGAGGACGGGCTCTACGACCCCCGCGACTTCAACGACCGGCTCGTGCTCGGCATGAAGGGGCAGATGTCGGAAGCCGAGCTCCACTTCATCAGGGCCCGGCTGCGCGGCGGCGTGCTGTCCAAGGCCCGCCGCGGCGAACTGATCGTCCCGCTGCCCGTCGGCCTCGCCTACGACGCCGCTTTCCACGTCATCCCCGACCCCGACACCGCCGTCCGCGGCGCCGTCGCCCACCTGTTCTCCGTCTTCGAGAAGACCAGGTCGGCGACCGCGGTCGTGCGGGCCTTCCGGGCCGAGGGCCTGACCTTCCCCTGGCGGCACCGGGCCGGGCCCCGCAAGGGCGAGCTGGACTGGAAGCCCCTGTCCCACCACGTCGTGCTGCGGATCCTGCACAACCCCCGCTACGCCGGCGCGTTCACCTTCGGCCGCCGCCGCGACCAGGTGCTGCCCGGCGGGAAGCACCGCAGCGTCAAGGTCCCCCGCGCCGAATGGATCTCCTTCATCCCCGGCGCCCACCCCGGCTACATCACCATGGACCAGTACGAGGCCAACGTCGCGGTGCTCGCCGCGAACGCCGCCGCCCGCGGGAAGGACCGGGCCGCCGGCCCGCCCCGCGAGGGGAACGCCCTGCTGCAGGGCATCATCATCTGCGGCCGGTGCGGCACCCGGATGACCGTCCGCTACCACCGCCGCCGCGGCACCGAATGGCCCGACTACATGTGCCAGCGCGACGGCATCGAGAACGCCCGCCCGATCTGCACCGCCCTGCCCGGCACCGTCGTGGACCACGCCGTCGCCCGGCTCATGATCGCCACCCTCACCCCGCTCGCCGTCGAGGCGGCGCTCGCCGTGACCGCCGAACTCGAGCACCGCGCCGCCGAAGCCGACGCGCTGCGCGCCGCGCACGTCGAGCGCGCCCGCTACCACGCCGGCCAGGCCCGCCGCCGCTACCTCGCCGTCGACCCCGCCAACCGGCTCGTCGCCGACGCCCTCGAAGCCGACTGGAACACCGCCCTGCGCGAACTGTCCGACGCCCAGTCCGCCTACGACAAGGCCCGCGACCAGCACGCACCCGCCCTCACGGCCGCCGAGCAGGACAAGATCGCACGGCTTGTCACCGACCTGCCCGCCGTCTGGGACGACCCCGCCACCCCCATGCGCGAGCGCAAGCGCATCACCCGGCTGCTCGTCACCGACGTCACCGTGACCCGCACCAGCGACACCATCACCGCCCACGTCCGCCTCGCCGGCGGCCAGCACCGCACCCTCGACCTGGAAATGCCCAAAACCGGGCCCGAGGCACGCAAGACCCCGCCCGAAGTACTCACCGCCATCGGCGAGCTCCTCGGCCGCCACACCAGCGGCGAGATCGCCGGCATCCTCAACCAGCGCGGCCTGGCCAGCGGCACCGGCGAGCCCTTCCACCGCCTCATCGTCGACCACATCATCCGGGCGCACCGCATCCCCACCCGACGCCAGCGGCTCCGCGGCCAGGGAATGCTCACCCTCGCCGAGACCGCCGCCGCCCTCGGCATCCACCCGCAAACGGTCAAGGCCTGGCGACGCGCCGGGAATGTCAGAGCCGAGAGATACAACGACAAAGGCGAGTACCTCTACTACCCGCCCGACCCGGACAACCCGCCCGCCCGCCCGAAAACAGGACGCCCGCCTAAACTGGCCAGGCAGGCCTGACCAGCACAAACGTCAACACCACGCGAACCGCTCCGAAGAGGTGCAGTATGCAGCCCGAGGTTTCTCATGGGCCCCTTCCTCGCCCGGCTCGCAGTAGAACGCGTCGAACCCGTACCAGGTCCGGAACGACAGCCAGCGGGCGTTCTCCCTCCGGTCCCGGCCCTTCATCACCTTCGTCACCGCCGGCGTCAGGTTGTCATAGCGGATATGCACCCGCGGGACCCCGCCCGTCACCGCGAACGCGGTCACGTGCCCTTCCAGCAGCGCCTCCTGCGCGCACGAGGCGTAGACCCGGTGCACCGCCATCCCGGAGAACGACAGCCGGTAGGCGAACATCTGGCAGGCCGCCTCCTGGCCGTCCAGCCTGACCGTGACCGGCCCGAAGTCGACCTCAGCCTCCGCCCCCGGATCCTTCTGCTGCGGCACGAACCCTTCCAGGCTCCCCGCCTGCTCACGGTGCCCCGCCTCGATCTCCGGCCGCCGCCGCGCGACGTACTTCGCGACGTAGGAGTAGGACGCCGCCGCGTCGTGCTCGTCGCGTAGCCGCGTCCAGATGCGCCTGGCAGTGTGCCGCTGCTTGCGCGGCGCGTCCAGGTCCTCGGTCAGCATCGCGTCGATCAGCGGCGCGACCACGTCCCGCGAGGGCGACGCCCGCTCCGGCACCTTCCGCGGGGCCGGCACCGGCGACGCCAGCGCCTCCCGCACCGTCCGCCGGTGCACCCCGTACTTCCGGGCAAGTTCCCGGATCCCCGTGCCCCGCCGGTGATCCTCCCGGATCGCAGCGAACAAGGCCACCCTGTCCCGTCCCATCCGCCCCCCGTGAGCGGGAAACAACAGAATGTGACCACTATCCGCGCAGCCGCACCACGTGTCCCGCAACCAGCCCGGCGTGTCGCCGCAAAACCACCCACGGTGGGGCCAAATCAGAGGAGAACTACCCGTCCCCGCCCACTCCGGGATGGAGCCGAATCAAAGGAGAAGGTGGGGCCATTTCAGAGTGACACGGCCAAGGGGTACTTGTGGACACAACAAATGCCCAACGGCTACCGTCCGCACATCGGCGCCCCACCTGACGATTGAAGGGACCTACGAACTGTGACCCTGGGACGAGGTGCGGTTAGAAATCGCATCCCCGCCCGGATCCAAGATGTACATGGTGCCGTCTTGGATGACCGCCTTCGGATCTGGCATGCCGCTTGCACCCAGGGTCCCATCTGGCCGGAGGTACTGGTGTACGATCGCCACCTTCTCCGGGAGCGGCAACGTGCGTGTGTAGTAGTGAACCGTCTGGCTCACGGTACAGAACGGCTCAAAAGAGGGTCCAGGGTGCCGGTTCGCCTGAGTCATAGCGACCAGTTCACCCTCTTCTACGCGTTCTAGGTACCGTCCTTCGTTGAACATCCGTCTCAGTTCGGCTGCTTGAACCACCTGTCGGCGGGGCATCAACGCATCACCCGGACAGTACGTTGTTTAGTCTGCGACGCCGCTACCATCGTTAGCGTTGCGGAGATCGGAGGCACCGGGAGCATGTCCGCGCTTGAGGCAGAACTACGTGAACGACTTGTGGGGCTCGTTGAGGGCGGCGAATCTCTGCGGGACTTCCAAGTCTGGTTCGTGCCTACCTTTTGGGATGAGCCAGACATCGACCAGTCCGCACTACGGCTGGCCCACGAAGTTGAACTGGTGATCTCCGAGTTCACCTCAGACGCTTGGACGTGGGACGAGGCTACAAGGCTGCTGCGAGGACTGCTCGGGGTCCCGGTGGTTGAGGCGCAATGGGGAGGGGGGTTCCCCAGACTCGTCACTGGGACAACTTCGACGCTCATCCGGAGGTCCCGTGTGCCCGAGGGGCAGGAGGCGCTTGATCTCCGGCCTGCCGATATTCGGTACGCAGCGGCACACGTGTGATCAACTCGCCGGACAGGAGCAGATCGAACCAGTACAAGCCTTCGTGCTGGATACCAAGATTCAAGTTGACCACAACGTTAGCGCCCTGCCCATCGTCTGCACCCGTGAATACCACCGGCGTCTCCAGGAGAGGAAGCTGAGCACCTGTGGGGTCTTGCGGGCGAATCCCGAGCGTGTACTCTCCGCGCGCTTGGCCAGCCTTCATCAGGACGACTAGCGACAGACTGACCGGGAACGGCTGCATGGCGGCTGGTGTCGGCATACGATCCGCTGCCGGTCCGGGCTGAGCAACGACTTTGTCGATAGCTCGGACAATCGTCAGAACACCATCAGTCTCCTGGATTGCTCGTTCGCACAGCACTGCGGCGTTGAGATAAGGGCCGTGTTCAAAGACTGTAGGCATGAGTTGGACTGTAGACCGTCAATCGCCTGGTCCGCCTAGAGGGCCGGAAAACTAGCACCTCATCTGGCGGCGCGCCCTGCCACATAGGTCGAAGCCGAGCATCGGATCTGATAGCTGCGCCCCGCTGGGAGGCCGAGCGGCACAGCCCTGGAGCCGCACACCGGCCGCACAGTGGCCGGGTACCGGCCCGGCAGCCCAGCGCCCGCCAGCGCGGGCGCTGTCACACCCGGAACAATCCCAAGCGTTCCCGCTGCCAGCGGGAACGTGCGGCTGCGTTCCGTCTGCGTGGTTCCCGACCTCACCCCCACCCCGAGGGGACCCGAGGGCGAGGTCGGGAACCTCTCCGACTCCACTCTGCCGCAAAACCAAAAAATCAAGATTCTAAAGACCGGAAGTCAAAACCGCACCGGGGCCGGGCGCCAGTCCGCTGGCCTGGAAAGTGCATGCAAGGGCGGGGCTTATCGGGCCGTGTTCTGCTGTGGGGTGACGTAGGTGCCGCGGCGCTTGACGGTGAAGACCAGCCCTTCGGTGCGCAGGACCCCGATGGCGTGGAGTACGGTGTCGCGGCCGACGTCGTAGCTGTCCTGGAGTTGCTTGACGGAGGGCAGCGGGCCGGCGTGCCAGTCGCCGGCGTTGATCCTGGCGCGCAAGATCCCGGCCAGCTGCTGGTAGGCGGGGACGGGCGAGCCGTGATCAACTGTCACACGGTCAACGTAGATCAGTCCAGTGCTGTGCTGACCAGCGGCCATATCTGATCTGAACTGCTCTGATCTGCTCTGCTAGCATAGGATGCATGGCGGACTGGACAGACCAGGTTGTCCGCAAGGAGAAGTTCCTGGCGGCCCACCCTGAGTGGAGCATCGTGTTCGTGAAGTCGGCGGGCTACTTCGAGGCCAGCCGCGACGACCCGAACACGGTGATCACCGACTACGAACTGCGCCACCTGCTCGACCGCGTCGAGCAGGCCACCCGGGCCGGGTAACCGCCCGGCCGCCAGGCGCCCCGGGCGGCCGGCATGACGTAAGCAGCCGGTAATGCCGTGCGCCCTGCGGGCCGCCCGGCGCCGTGCCACCATGGCAGCGGCGGGCAGCAGCACCGAGTCAGCGCGGGAGCGGTGATGGCTGCAGTCACGGGATTAGCGCCAGACGATGCGCCGCATCGGCTGCCGCGCCGCGCGGACGCGGGCAGCGTCCGGCTGTCCGGCCGGGACGTGGCCGGGCTGCTGCTGTGCGCCGAGCATTACGCCGCCCCCTATGACCTGCTGGCGTCCGCGCTTGCCGTGCGGCCGGGCCGGCTGCGCGGGATCGTGGCCCGCTGGCGCGGCGCCGGGTACGCGGCGACCGGGACGCTTGGCCCGGGTCCGGCGTGGTGCTGGCTG
>NZ_JASIAL010000524.1:0-14186 GCF_030042015.1 Trebonia sp.
TCGGCCCCGGCCCTGGGCCGGCCGGCATCCGGTCGCCGCGCGCGGCGCGCAGCAGCCACGGCAGGTCCTCCCTGACCGTGAGCGTGATCGGCGTCGCCCGCGACGGACTCAGCCCCCGGCCGCGCGGCACGTCCTCGGCGGCGGCGTCCGCCCGCGGCGACAGCCGCCCCCAGGCGACCTCGCCGGACAGGCACAGCCGGTCAAGCCACTCCCGCTGATACCCGGTCACGCGGGCCGCGAGCACCGGCTTCTCCCATGCGCCCGCGGCCAGCTCGAACCCCTGCAGCTGCTCAACGACGGCCAGCACCCCGTGGCTGCCCTCCACGCGAGTGCCGTCGGCGACGTGCTGCCAGCGCAGCAGGAAGCGCATGAAGTCCCGCGGCGTGACCGGCTCGATCTCGCGGCGCCTGCGCTCGCGGGTGTAGGCGTGGATGCGGGCAAGCAGCCGGCGGGCACAGAATTCCTCCGGCCCGGCGGGGGCGCCCGGATCGCTGAACCGCCCGCGGAGCGCGAACCCCTCCGCTTCCAGTTGCAGCAGCGCCATCTCCACGTCTTTCGACGCCAGCCCGGTCGCCGCGGCGAGATCGGGGACCGTGGCCGGCCCGAGCACGTCCAGGTGCCCGCGCACGATCTCGGCCGCGACCTCGGGCTCGGGGACCGGCCCGGTTACGAGCGCGCGCCGCTCGGCCGCGCACCAGAACGCGCCGTCGCGCGCGGCGGCCACCCGGCCGGCCGCCGCCAGCTCGCCGTAGAAGCCCGCCCATGCCTGGACCGGCCGCATCAGGTACAGCGTGAGCAGCAGGTCGTGCAGCTCGTCGGCGTCCCGGGGCGCCGGCCGCACCTCCTCCCGGACGCGGGCGATCGCGTCGGGATCAAGCCGCGCCAGGTCGCGGGCCTCGACCGGCAGGCCCCTGGGCACCCGGACGTTGCGGCTGCGCCTGTTCTCGAACTCGCCGTCGTCCAGGTAGGTGAACGGCGCGCCGTTCAGGATCTGGTGCGCCAGCACGGAAGGCTCGGTGGTGTCCCTGACCAGGACCGTGACCTGGCCTGTCTCGATCCCGGCCACCAGCGACCGCAGCCCGTCGATGTCCATCGCCTCGTGCAGGCAGTCCGCCAGCGTCTGGCGCACGAGCACCTGGTCGGGGATCTCAAGCGGACCGGGCGCCACGTTCTCCTGGCAGGCGGCCAGCACGGGGAACACCGCCGCCATCAGGTCGTCGGATTCCATCCGCTGGATCGCCGGCGGGTTCTTCCGCCCGCCCCGCATCCGCAGCACGGTCAGCGACGTGTTCAGGTTCCACCGCCAGCGGGACTGGAACAGCGGCGCGGTCAGCACCGCCTGCCGCACCACCTGCTCCACCGACGCGGAGGCCAGGAACCTGGGCACCCGCTCGAGCGGGAAGCTGTGCTGCGGCCCGAGCGACAGCAGGATCGCGTCGTCGCTTGCCGAGGCCTCGAGCTCGAAGTCGAACGTCACGCAGAACCGCTTGCGCAGGGCCAGCCCGAACGCCCGGTTGAGCCGCGCTCCGAACGGCGCGTGCCCGACCAGCTGCATGCCGCCGGCCTCGTCGAAGAACCGCTCAAGGATGATCGTGTCCATGGTCGGCAGCGCGCCGAGCGCGGCGAGCGCCGCGTGCAGGTAGCTCACGATCGTGGCCGCCGCGGGTGCGCCGAGCCCGCACTCGGCGCGCAGCCAGCCGGCCGCCTCCGCGGACGACCTGGCCGCGACCGCTTCCCGCAGCGCGCAGACTTCCTCGGACAGCTCCCTGGTCCGCCCGGGCGCCTCCCCCCGCCAGAACGGCACGGACGGCGGGGCGCCGTTCGCGTCGACCACCCGGACCACCCCTGGCTCCACCCGGCGGATCCGCCACGAGTGGGTGCCGAGCAGGAAGATGTCGCCGGGCGAGCTCTCCGTCGCCCAGTCCTCGCTGACCGTGCCGAGGGCGGTCTCGTCCGGTTCGGCCACGACGCGGAAGTCGCCGAGCTCGGGGATCGCCCCGCCTGAGGTCAGCGCGGCAAGGCGCGCGCCGCGGCGCGCTTTCAGCACGCCGTTCACCTGGTCCCTGTGCAGGTAGTACGCCCGCCGCCCGCGCCCGGTCCTGATCCCCTCGGCCAGCATCTGCACCACGTCGTCGAAGTCCTGCCGGGACAGCCCGGCATACGGTGCCGCCTGCCGCACCAGCTCGTAGAGCTCATCGGCGGACCAGGGCGCCGCCGCGCATTCGGCCACCAGGTGCTGCGCGAGGATGTCGAGCGGCGCCTGCGGGATCACGATCGCGTCCAGCCGGCCGGCTCTTACCCCGCGCAGCAGCGCGGCGCATTCCACCAGCTCGTCCCTCGTGGTGGGGTAGAGCCGGCCCGCCGGGGTCCCGGTCCTCGTGTGGTTGGAGCGCCCCACCCGCTGCAGGAACGTGGCGAAGCTGCGCGGCGATCCGAGCTGGCACACCAGCTCGACCGGCCCGATGTCGATGCCGAGCTCGAGCGACGCCGTCGCGACGAGCGCGCGCAGGTCGCCGGAGCGCAGCCGCCGCTCGACCCGCTGCCGCCGCTCCCGTGACAGCGACCCGTGGTGCGCGGCCACGTCCGCGCCGAGCGCGTCCTGGTGCCCGGAGTCGGCGCCGAGCCGCTGGCCAAGCTCGTGCGCCACCCGCTCGGCCATCCGCCGGGTGTTGACGAACACCAGCGTGGTCCTGTGCTCGCGCACGTGCGCGGCGATCAGGTCAAGGATCTGCGCCAGCTGGCTGGCGCTCGGCACCGCGCCGAGCTCGTCGTCGGGCAGTTCCAGCGCGAGGTCAAGCTCCCGCCGATGGCCGGTGTCGACGACCGCGCACTGCTGGCCGGCGCCCACAAGCAGCCGGGCGATCGCGTCGATGGGGCGCTGCGTCGCCGACAGCCCCACCCGCTGCACGGGCCGCTGCGCGACGTGCGCCACCCGCTCAAGCGTCAGCGCGAGGTGCGACCCGCGCTTGTTCCCGGCGACGGCGTGGATCTCGTCCACGATGATCGTCGCGACGTTGCGCAGCATCCCGCGGCCCCGCTCGGCGGTGACCAGGAGGTACAGGGACTCCGGGGTGGTGATGAGCAAGTCCGGCGGCCGCTTCAGCATCGCGGCGCGCTCGGCCGCCGCGGTGTCCCCTGTGCGCACCGCGACCCGGATGTCCGGCGCCGTCAGCCCCATCCCCGCGGCCACCGCGGCGATCTCCCGCAGCGGCGCCTCCAGGTTCTGCTGGATGTCGACAGCAAGCGCCTTCAGCGGCGACACGTACACCACCGAGGGGCCGCTGCCCGCCGCCCGCTCCCGGTACAGCCGGTCGATGCACACCAGGAACGCGGCCAGCGTCTTACCGGACCCGGTCGGCGCGGCGATCAGCGTGTGACCGCCGCCCGCGATCGTCCGCCACCCGGCCGCCTGCGGCTCGGTGGGACCCTCAGGGAAGCGCCGTTCGAACCAGGCGCGCACCGCCGGATGGAACGACTCCAGCATTGCCCCACCGTATCTCGCGCCGCCGACATTCCGGTCCGCCGCGGCTAGGCTTCCGGCTATGACCTGGCCCCGTCCCGTGCCCCTTGTCGGCGACCCCACGTCGGCGGCCGACCGGTCGGCGGCGCCCGCAGGGTGGGCGTTCGACCAGGCCACGGTCACCGCCGTGCACAGCGTTCTTGCCGCCCGCCGCGACGTCAGACGGTACCGGCCCGACCCCGTGCCGCCCGAGCTCCTGCGCCAGGTCCTCACCGCGGGCCACCAGGCGCCATCGGTCGGGCACTCGCAGCCCTGGCGGTTCATCGTCGTCACCGGGCAGGCGGCACGCGACCGGGCCGCGCTGCTGGCGGACAGGGAAAGGCTGCGCCAGGCGGAGCTGCTCACGGCCGAACGCCGCGCGATGCTGCTTGACCTCCAGCTCGACGGCATCAGGGAGGCGCCGGTCGGCGTCGTGGTCGCGTGCGACCGGCGCACCCCGCCTGCGGGGGTGCTCGGGCGGGCGAGCTTCGCCGACGCCGACATGTGGAGCTGCGCGTGCGCGGTGCAGAACATGTGGCTGGCCGCGCGCGCGGCCGGGCTCGGGCTCGGCTGGGTCACGCTTTTCCAGCCTGCCGACCTTGCCGGGCTGCTGCAGCTGCCGGACGGTGTCGCGACCCTGGGCTGGCTGTGCCTCGGCTGGCCCGATGAGCGTCCGCCAGGTCCCGGACTCGAACGGCGCGGCTGGTCACACCGGCTGCCGCTCGATGACGTGATCATGGCCGAGCGGTGGCCGTCCGCGGACGAACCGGCCCGGCCCGTGTCGCATCTGGCGGGGCCGGATCCGCAGGCCGTCGTGGCGGGCCGCGACACCGGCGACGACCTGCTGACCGTGCCTGACTCGCTCGGCGTCCTCGACGCCACGGTCAACCGCGTGCTGGCACTGCGCCCGGTGCCGCCGGCGGGCGGGACGCTCTTCGTCGCGGCAGCCGACCACCCTGTCGCCAGGCACGGCGTCTCCGCCTACCAGCCGTCGGTCACCGCCGATGTCTTCTCCGCCACGCTGCGGGGCGTCTCGCTTGGCGCCGCGATCGCGCGGCAGGCCGGGCTTGCGGTAGAGGCCAGGTACGCCAGCCTTGCCGCGGCAGGCGGCGACCTCGTCGACACCGACGCGATGACGGTCGCGGACGCCCGCGCGCTCGCCGAAGACGGAAGGGCGATCGGGCGCCGCCTTTCTGACCGCGGCCTGATCTGCCTCGGTGAGGTCGGCATCGGGAACACGACGGTCGCCGCGGCGCTGAGCTGCGTGCTGCTCGACCTGCAGCCGGACGGCGCGGTCGGCCTGGGCGCCGGCGCCGACGCCGCGATGGTACGGCGCAAGCAGCAGGTAGTCGGCCAGGCCGTCGCGCGAGCCCGCCGCACCCATGGCAAGCGGCTCGCCGACCCGTGGGTGCTCGTGTCGAGCCTGGGCGGGCCGGAGGTCGCGCTGCTCGCTGGGGTCACGCTCGGGGCGGCCGAGCGCCGCGTTCCCGTCGTGCTCGACGGACTGCTCACGTCGGTCGCGGCGCTGCTCGCGGTGCGCGCGGAGCCGGCCGTGCAGGCCGTGCTCGTGGCCGGCCAGCGCAGTCGTGAGCGTGCCCACCAGGCGGTCCTGACCGATCTCGGCCTCGAGCCGCTGCTGCAGCTGCGGCTGCGGTCAGGAGAGGGCGTCGGCGCCTGCCTGGCGGCGCAACTGCTGCTTACCGCCCTGCGCGCGCGGCGCGCCACCGCCCGCGTCGCCGCAGGATCTGCCCGGGAATCACGGCCAGGGAAAAAACGCGGCTAGCCGGCTGGCCCGGTTCGACGCCGGCCGTGGACATCGCGCTCTGCGCGCTCTTCACTAGAACTCGCAGGCCAACCGGAGGAGAGGCGGCGATGGGGATGATCACCAGCCCGGCGGGCATCCGAGAAGTCACGGGCGAGCTCAGCTATCTGGCACCCGAGTCCACCGTGCTGCGCCGGTTCACCGCGCCGGGGGAGAGCGTCAACACCGGGACATACCGCACGTATGAGGTGCGGATCCGCGACGGCCGCCCCGTCCGTGACCAGTTCACGCTCGACCGCAACGGCTTCGCGATCGTCGGGCACACCTCGGCGGTGGCGGACTTCACCGACCGGGAGGAGGTGGACCGTGTCTACCCAGGCGAGGTGGCCGAGTTCGTGCAGTCCCAGACGGGGGCCGACCGCGTGGCGCCGCTTGGCTGGGTGCTGCGCCGCTCCGCCGACCCCGGCGCGAACGCCTCACAGCCGCAGGCTGCCCTGGTCCACTGCGACTTCTCCGTCACCGGGGCGCGCGGGCGCGCCGAGGCCGCCTACGCTGCCCGCTTCCCCGACGGGCACGGCTTTCGCCGGGCGCTCCTCACCAGCGTGTGGCGCGTCTTCAGCCCTCCGCCGCAGGACTGGCCGCTGGCCCTGTGCGACTTCACGAGCGTCGCGCCCGGCGAAGGGCTAGCCAACCGCCTGTACTTCGTGGACAAGATCCCCGCCGACCTGTACGCGGAGATGCCACCGGACGCCCCGGGCACCAGCGGCTTCGAGTTCCACCACAATCCCGCCCACCGGTGGTGGTATTTCCCCGACATGACCCGCGACGAGGTCCTCTTCTTCACGTTCAACGACTCCGACCACTCGCGGGCCTGGCGCGTTCCGCACAGCGCATTCCGCGACACAACCGCGCAGGCGACCCAGCCGCGGCACAGCATCGAATTCCGCACGATCGCCTACTTCGAAGAGCCGTCGTCCGCGGCCGCGGCTGAGGGGGACTCGGGGACGGCCTGGGCTGGCTGAGCGCCGGCGAGATCGGTCAGCGTCGCGTCCAGGTGCGGCGGGGTGTGCACCCGGGAGGCGATGGCGGCCGCGACCAGGCACGCCGCGGCGCCGGTCAGCAGGGCGGCCCGCGCCCCGGCGGCCGAGATGATCGCCCCGGTGATGATGCTGCCGACCGGGGTGGTCCCGATGTAGACGTACACCCACAGCGCCATGATCCGTCCGCGGTAGGCCGGCGACGAGTGCAGCTGCAGCGTGGTTGAGCACAGTGTCACGAACGAGAAGGCAGCCGCGCCGGTCACCAGCAGCGTCAGGCAGGCGAGCGCGACATCCGGCGCCCCGGCGGTCGCGGCAAGGAAGAGCCCGAACGCCAGCGCGGTGACCACGAGGTACTGCCGGCGCGGATGACCGATGAGGCCGACGCCGAGCGAGCCGAGGACCGAGCCGATGCTGAGCATGGTGGACAACAGCCCGTAGGTCCCGCCGTTGCCGTGGAACGTGTGGCTCGCCAGCACGGGCAAGATGACAGGGAAGTTGAAGGCCAGCAGCCCGACCAGCGCCATCATGACGAGCGGCAGCCACAGCTGCTGGCGGCTGGCCGCGTACCGCAGGCCCTCGCGGACGCCGCTTGCCGCGTGCCGCCGCTGCGCGCCGGACCGCAGCGGGCGCAGCAGCACCAGCGCGGCGATGACGGCCAGGTACGACAGCGCGTTGACCGCGAAACACGGAGTCGTGCCGATCGTGAGGATCAGTACGCCGGCGAGAGCGGGACCGACCACCCGGGCGCTGTTCATGACGACGCCGTTGAGGCTGACCGCGCTGGACAGGTCCTGCGGCAGCACCAGGGAACCGACGAATGCCTGCCGGGCGGGGGAGTCGGCGATCTGCACGACACCGCCGGCCACGCTGATCGCGACGATCGCCGCGACGGACGCCTTCCCGGCGGCCGCCAGCACCCAGAGCAGGCCGGCCAGCACACCGTAGGCCGTCTGGGTGCCGATCAGCAGCCTTCGCAGGTTGACCCGGTCGGCGACCGTGCCGCCCCACGGGCCGAACAGCAGCGACGGCACGCCGCCCACGGCCAGCACCAGGCCCAGTTCCGCCGGTGAGCCGGTGAGCCGCAGGACCAGCCAGCCGATGGCGGTCTGCTGCACGAAAGTTCCGCTGGCCGAGGCGACCTGACCCGCGAAGTAGAGCCGGAACGGCCGCGAGCGCAGCGCGCGGAACGTCCCCCGCCTGCCGGCAGTCCGAACATGATCGCCTGGTGCCGTCTCGGCCCGCGTGCCTTGCTCCGCGGGCTGCGCGCTTTCGTCGGCGACGTCGGGCGCGGCCTCGGGTACGACTCTCAAACCCTCGCGGTCCACAGCGCTCCCCCGTCACTGTTGGCGATCAAACCCACAATCCTAGTGTCCGGCTTTGCGCCGCGGAACCTATGGGATGGGGCCTGCCGTTGACCAAGCGTGGAGCAAGTGGCACGCGTTGTTGGCCGTAGGGTCAGCGAACTGTTTCCAGACGGCGCGGTGGTGCGCGCCGAGCTGCTGCGCGATAGCAGCGATCCGGGCCAGCTGCTGGTCCGGGTGTTCATCCCGGCGACGGAAGACCTGGCTGCCTGGGCTGCCGCGCACCGGGAGCCGATGGAAGAGCTGCGCACCGAGCTGTCGCTGCGGCTGCCGTCGGCCAGGCTGCTTGAGTTCACCTCCGACGCGCCAGGCGCTGCCGTGATCAGCGTGCCGGATGACGGCTCGCTGGCCGCCGAGCAGCTGACCAGCCGGGATATCGTGGCGAAGGCGCTGGCTTTGCTGCGCGAGAACTACGTGTTCCCCGAGCTGGCCGGGCAGGTCGCGACCGCCGTCGAGACGCGGCTGGCGGCCGGCGAATACGACAACCTGGACGAGATCACGCTCACCGAGCTGCTCACCAGTCACCTGCAGGAGGCCAGCGGCGATAAGCACCTGCGGGTCCGGCTCGGAGGAGGCCCCGGCCCGGGGCGCCGCGGTCCAGGCCGCCGCGCGGGCGACCCGGACGGCGCCGATGCGGCTGAGCGCGCGGGCGGCAAGGCAGCCGACCGGGCGGCCAGGCGGCTGAAGATGCGGCAGATAGGACAGCTGGACAACTTCGGCATCCACCGCGTCGAACGCCTGGACGGCAACATCGGCTACCTCGACCTGCGCCGGGTGCCGATGCCGGAAAACGCCGGCCAGGCGATCGCCGCGGCGATGGAGCTGGTCTGCGGGACTTACGCGCTGATCATCGATCTGCGGCGCAACGGCGGCGGGTCACCCCATGGGGTGGCGTTCTGGTGCAGCTACCTCCTGCCGGAGGAACCCATCCACCTCAACGACATCTTCCATGCCGACACCGGGGAGACCGCGCAGTTCTGGTCGTTGCCGTACCTGCCGGGCAGCCGCTACCTGGACCGCCCGGTCTACGTGCTGACGAGCAGTCATACGTTCTCCGGGGGCGAAGACTTCGGTTACACACTGCAGGCACTGGGCCGCGCGGAAGTGATCGGCGAGACGACCGGCGGTGGCGCCCACCCCACGCGGCCCTTTCCGATCAGCGCCGCCGTGCACATCGCCATCCCGTTCGCGCGCTCGATCAACCCGATCACCGGCACGAACTGGCAGGGCACCGGCGTGATCCCGGACACCGCGGTGCCCGCGGATGAGGCCTACCGTGTCGCATACGCCAAGGCGCTGCGGCACGTCGCGGAACTCGGCGACGTCCCGCCCCGCATCGCCGACGAGGCGCGCGAAGCGCTTGCCGCCCTCAATGACTGATCACGGGGCGCTGGCTCCACTGGCCGGGCTGGTAGTCACCGGCCGGCTGGCGGGTGATGACGTTCAGCCGGTTCCAGGCGTTGATCTCGGCGATAAGCGACACTAGCGCGGCGAGCTGGTCATCGTCGTAGTGCTTGGCGGCGTTCGCCCAGGCCTCATCGGTGACGCCAGTGGCGGCGTCGGCGATGCGGGTACCCTGCTCGGTGAGTTCCAGGGCGGCCCGCTCGGCCTCGGTGAAGACCGTCGCCTCCCGCCACACCGCGACCAGGTTGAGCCGCAGCTGGGTTTCCCCGGCATGCGCGGCGTCCTTGGCGTGCATGTCGGTGCAGACGGCGCAGCCGTTGATCTGGCTGGCCCGGAGCTTCACCAGCTCCTGCGTGGCGGCCGGCAGGGCCGAATCGGTCACCACCTTGGCCGCCGAGACCAGGTGCCTGACGAATCTGGTCACGACGGTGTTGCCGGGCAGGTTGAGACGCGGTTCCATGGTGGTCTTTCCTCTCCTGGCGGTTGCGGGTTGCGGTGCATCACGGTAAATGCGACGACGCAACCCCCCGGAATGTCAGGCGGCGGGCCGGCCTCACACTCCGGCGCGCTGTCTCGTCTACCTCGTAAGGACAGCGGCGAACCAGTGGAGGCCAACGGCGCCATGAGCACCCAAGCCGAGCCGGGAGGCGGCAGGCCAGATCCGGGCCTGAGCACGGTCATGAGCGAGCGGCGCCGGCTCATCAATCTGGCCTACCGGCTGCTGGGCTCCCTGGCCGAGGCCGAGGATGCGGTGCAGGAAACCTACGCACGCTGGTATGCGATGTCACGGCAGCAGCAGGACGCCATCGCATCCCCCGGCGGCTGGCTGACGACGGTCACCAGCCGCATCTGCCTGGACCTGCTCGGCTCGGCCAGGGCCCGGCGGGAGCGCTACGTCGGCGAATGGATCCCGGAGCCGCTGCCAGAACCAGCGGAGTGGCCAGGCGGCACCACGGCCGACCCGGCCGACCGGGTGACCCTCGACGAGTCGGTCAGCATGGCCTTCCTCGTCGTGCTCGAATCGATGACCCCTGCCGAGCGGGTGGCGTTCATCCTGCACGACGTCTTCCGCTACTCCTTCGCCGAGGTGGCCGAGATCACCGGCCGCACGCCGGCGGCGTGCCGGCAGCTGGCCTCCTCAGCCCGCCGCCGCATCCCCGCCTCCCCGGTCCCGCCGGCCCCGGCCGCCCGGCGGTCCGGCATTGTCAGGGACTTCAGGCAGGCGTGGGAAGCCAGGGACATCGGTGCTCTTATCGGCCTCCTAGACCCCGGTGCCACGATGACCGCCGACGGCGGCGGCCTCGTCAGCGCGCAGCTGCGCCCCATCGAGGGCGCCGAACAGATCGGGCGCTACCTGGTCGGTCTGGTCAGCGGGGCAGCCGGCACCGTGACGTTCCTTGAGCGCACGGTCAACGGCCAGCCCGGCCTAGTGGCCCAGCAAGACGGCGTCACCGTGACGGTGTTCGCATTCGGACTCGCAGGCGACCGGATCACCCACATCTGGGCAGTACGCAACCCCCGCAAGCTCCGGCCCTGGACGACCGGCTGACGCGGGGTTTACCGGGCGCGGAAGCCCTGTCCCAGGGCGCGGCTGATGTCCGCCGGGGACACGATCCCGGCCAGGTGGCCGTCCTGCAGCACCAGTGTCCGGCGCTCCGAGCATTCGTTGAGCCTGGACAGGACGTCGGCGACCGGCTCATCCGGAGTGGCCTGGGCGACGTCAGATAGTGGGCACGCCGCATCGCGCAGCGAAGTCTGTGCGCGCTCCCCCGCGGGCACCCGGTTGGCGCGGTGCACGGTAATCAGGCCCACTGTCTGGCCGTCGTCCACCACCGGGAAGGCGGAGTGCCTGTGCCACGGCAGGTAGTCGTTCAGGAACTGCGCCACCGTAGCCGACGCCGGCACGGTGGCCGGGTTGGCGGTCATGATCTCCCGCACGGCCACGGTGCGCAACCGGGACTGCAGCACCGCCTGCTGGTTTTCGGCGGTGGCCGCGCTGATCAGGAACCAGCCGAGCAGGACGAACCAGAGCCAGCTGTAATCGCGTTGGACCAGGACCAGATAGAAGCCCGCCACGACCAGGACCCAGCCGAACACCTGCCCGGACCTGGCGGACCAGCTCGCGGCCTTGATCTTGTCCTTGCTGATACTCCACAGCACTGCCTGCAGCAGCCGGCCGCCGTCCAGCGGTGCGGCCGGGATCACATTGAACACCGCGAGCACGATGTTGATGCCGCCGAGCCAGGCCAGCGCCGCCACTACCACACCGCGGGCGCCGGCTGCCACCGCCAGCCAGGTCACCAGCAAGAACAGCCCGCCGAGCAGCAGGCTCGCCAGCGGCCCGGCCCCGGCGACGCGCAGCTCGGCTCCCGGGTCGGGAAACTCACCCTCCAGCCTGGACACCCCGCCGAGCAGCCACAGCGTGATGTCCTCGACCTTGACCCCGTTACGCCGGGCCACCAGCGAATGCGACAGCTCATGGACGAGCAGCGATCCCATGTAGACGACGGCGGTCACCAGGCCGGCCGCCACGTATTCCGCCTCTGGCCGGTGCGGGACCTCGGCGGGGAACTGCCCGACCGCCAGCCCGTAGGCCAGCAGGGCCACGATGGCCAGCACGCTCCAGTTCACGCCGATCCGGATGCCACTGATCTGGCCCAGGCTGAAGGTAGGTCGCACCGCGTGCCTCCCGGCGGTTAGGTCACCTCCATGATCCCGCGGTAGCGCTGCCTTGCTGCGGCGGGCGGTCGTCAGCCGTGCGGCGTGTCAGAGTCCGTATGCCTTGAGGAGTTCGAGCCAGAACTCGCTGACGGTGGGGAAGGCCGGAACCGCGTGCCATAGCTGGTCGAGGGGGACCTGAGCCGTGACGGCGAGGCCGACAAGTGTAGGGCCGAGGAGGGTACGGCGGTCTTCGTCCACGACTGCCTTCACCCGGCCCGTGTAGCCGTCCGCCTGGAGGGCAGCGCCCTCGACCGCTGCCATGTCGTATTCCACGGTGCGGACGGGGAAGCCTTCCGCACGGGCCCTTGACTCGGTGCGCCCGGCCGCGCAGACCTGCGGGTCGGTGAATATCGCCTGCGGCGCCCCGAGGTCGTCGGCGGTGTCGCGGAGCGCCAGCCCATCCTCGGGCAGGCCCTTGGCATGGGCGGCGATCACGTCGGCACACACCCGGGCCTGGTACTTGCCCATGTGGGTGAGCAGGTTGCGCCCGTTGGCGTCGCCGACGGCGTAAAGCCAGCCGCCGGGCACGCCGGTCGCGCGCATACTCGAATCCACCTGCAGCGGGCCCCGCGGCACCGGCCCGCCGGATTCCGGGGTGACCGTCCCGAGGCCGATATCGCCCACGTTCGCCCGGCGGCCGGCGGCGACCAGGACCTCATCAGCCTCGATCCGCGAGCCGTCTTCGGCGTGGACGGTGACCGGGCCGCCCGCGACCGGACGCCCGACAAGCCTGGCCAGGCGGCCCAGGCGCACGTCGATGCCGGACTCCCTGAACGACTTCGCCACGAGCTCGCCGGCGAACGGCTCGTGCCGGGGCAGCAGGCGGTCGCTGTCCGTGAGCACGGTCGTCTGCTCGGCGCCCAGGGCGTGCAGCGCCTGCGACATCTCGCAGCCGACCGGCCCCCCGCCGAGCACGACCAGCCGTTTCGGCACCAGTTGCACGTCGGTCGCCTCGCGGTTCGTCCACGGACGCGCCTCGCGCAGCCCGGGCACGTCAGGGATCCACGGGTCGCTGCCGGTCGCGACGACCACGGCGTGCCGGGCGGTCAGCGCCCGGACGTCGCCGTCGGGTGCCGCCACCTCGACCCGCAGCCGGCCGGCCAGGTGGCCCTGACCCCGGAAAAACGTCGCAGGGAAGCTCTGGATCGTCCGCACCTGGGGGCCGTCGTCCTGATGATCGACGAACCTGTCGCGGCGCTCCAGCACCGGCACCGGATCGATGGGCCCGCGCAGTTCCAGCCCCGGCATCCTGGTCACTTCCGCTGCCAGCTCCATGGGCCACAGCAGCGCCGTGCTCGGGACGCACCCGTAATGCTGGCACTCGCCCCCTGCCAGGCGTCGTTCCACCACGGCCGCCGTCAGCCCGTTCCGCACCGTTCGCCGCCTGGGCCGCCGGCACCGCGATGACCCGCGGCGTCGTCCTCGGCGCCGCGCTCGCGGCCGCGCCTGCGGGCAAGGGACGGCGCGCCGGGCTCAAGGTCCGGCCCCGGGACCTGTCCTTCGCCCGCGCCGTCCGCGGCAGGTCGCGTGCTCCAGCCCGGCACGGCGGCGGGCGCCGGCCAGGACCTCATCCAGCCCCTCCGCCGACAGCGGCAGCCCGCGCCGCGGTCCCTTCAGCACCACGAACACCCGGTCCGTGCGCGCCGCCGCGGGCCGCTCCTCATACAGGTAGGCGCCCAGCGCGCCGAAGAAACGGTTCGCCGCCGGGACGACCCGGTGATGACCGCCCTTGCCCTCCACGATCACCAGCCGCCGGTCAGCGACCTCGACGTCGCAGAACCGCAGCCCCAGCACCTCGCAGCGGCGCAGCCCGGCCAGCAGCATCGCCAGCAGCATGGCCCGGTCCCGGTGCGTGCGCAGCGCGGAGACCAGCCCGTCCGCCTCGGCCGGCGCCAAGATCCGCGGCAGCGTGCGCGGCACCCGCACCAGCGGCGCGGTCCGCGACCGCCGCGACCCGCCCTGCCGCCGCGTCAGCAGGCCGCGCGGCACCGGGTTCGCCTGCACCGGCGTGTCGCCCCGGGCGACCAGGTACGCATACAGCCCCGACACCGACGACAGGCGGCGCGCGATCGTCCGCGCCGACAGCCCCGACTCCCGGTCCGCCAGCCGCACCACCGTCCGGTCCCCCCGCTGGCCGGCCAGGAACTCGAACACATCCGCCGCGGCAACCTCCAGCGGACCCTTTCCTATCACCGTGAAGAACGTCTTCAGGTCGAAGGCCACCGCCCGCAGGGTATTCGGCCGGCAGCGGCCGAGCAATGCTTGAAACCTGTGGATCTGCCGGGAAGGGCGCGAGCGAAGGAGGGTGTACCTTCCCGGTGACCGAGTCGTAGAGGTCTCAAGCAATGGCCGGCGCTGGAACGCCGGGCCGGGAAGGTACACCCATGCTCACAGTAGTC
>NZ_JASIAL010000525.1:0-10589 GCF_030042015.1 Trebonia sp.
GCCGCCCGTGGCGCGGGTGCCGCCGGCGCCGCCAGCGCGATGGCGGCGCCGCGGCTCGCCGCCATCTTGCTCGGCGCGGCCTGCGTCGCGTGGACGGCGACCCCGCTGCTGCACAGCGGCCTTGCCGAGTTCACGCTCACGGTGGCGATCGCGGCGGTCACCATGGGCGCGCTGCGGCTGGCGCTGTCGGAGGTGCCACTGCCGGAGGACAACTACTTCCTGCCCGCTCCGGTCCGCGCCTCGCTGCAGTTCCTCGCCGTGCTGCGGCTGCTGCCATGGGAGGAGGTCGCCGTGGCGGTGCTGCTCTGGCTCGAAGTGCAGCACCCGGCCAGGCCGGGGTACACCGCGGCGCTCGGCGCGGGGCTGGTCGGCTACCTGCTCGCCGTGCACATCGCCGAGTCGGGCGCCCCGGCCGCCGGGCTGCTGCGCCGTCAGGCCAAGGTGCTGACCGCGGGCGCCTGCCTGCTCGCGCTCGGCGCGGGCGCCGCCTACCTGCCCGCCGCCGGCCCCGGTGCCGGGGCCACGCTGCTGCGCGTGCTGGCCGCCGCGGCGGTCATCGCCGCGGCGGCGCTGGTCCTGCCCGGCTGACCGCCGGCCAGTGCCCGCCAAGGGGTCGCCGACGCGGCGAGGTTGCGGCACGATAGATGGCCGTGATCACGATCCTGCTGCGGGTCTTCGGGGTGCCGCACCGGCGGCACGTGGCGAACCTGCTCGGTGCCGCCGTCGCGGTCGTCGTGCTGGGCGCCGGGCTGTTCTCGCTGGCCGAAAGCCTGCCGTTCACGACCTCCTTGTACTGGGCCGTCACGACGGCGACGACCGTCGGCTACGGTGACATCACGCCGCACAACCCGATCGGGCGGCTGATCGCCTCGCTCGTCATGCTCACCACGATCCCGATGCTCGCGGCGGCGTTCGCGCTCGTGTCGGGCGCGGCCGCGGCCGCCGGAGTCCGGAGGGTTCTCGCCATGCACACCCAGTTCCCCGCGGGCACGTACCGTCTCGTGGTCGGGATGAACGCGACCGTGCCCGCGATCCTGCAGGAACTGGCGGGCGCGGGGATCCCCGTGGTGCTCGCCGCCGACGTCGACCCGGCGGCTGTCCGCGGCGGCGTGCACGTCGTCCGCGGCGACCCGACGGAGGAGGACACGATCAGGCGGGCCAGGCCGGCGGGCGCGGAGCAGGCCCTCATCACCGGCAAAAGCGATGGGGACGTGCTGGTCAGCGCGGTGCTGCTGCGCAAGCAGGCCCCCTCGCTGACCGTGACCGCGCTGGTCAGCTCCCCGTCGGTCCGGGAGGCGCTGCGTGACCTCGGCGTCCGGCAGACGGTGTCGGCGAGCGAACTGCTCTCCCGCACGCTGGCCGCCAGCCTCGAGACCCCGCACGCCGGTGAGATGATCTCCCAGCTCATCGGGAACCGGGACGCGCTCGCCGAAATCGAGGCGGCAGGCACCGCGGTCGGAAAGCGGCTGAGCGCGATCAGGAACGAGCGGGCCGGCCTCGTGCTCGGCCTGGTCAGGGGCGGAGAGTTCACCCTCGGCATCGCCGAGGACCCGGTCGTCGCGGCCGGGGACCGGCTGCTCGTGGCCGAGGCCACCGGCCATGCCTAGCCGATCGCGTGGACCGGGTGCCCGTCCTCCAGGTAGACGAACCCGTGGTACCGCGATACGGCGCGCACGCGGCGCCGGATCGGGGGCCTGAGCAGGGCAAGCGCGCTCTCCACCGGGGCGAGCCTGTACTCGGCGATCTCCTCGGGCTGCACGGCGATCGCGGCCAGGGCCGCGTCGTCAGCAGGCCCGCAGTCGAACAGGAACCGGATGCCGCCTGGGTGGCCGGGACGGCCAGGGCGGAAGTCGACGCAGGCCAGCCGGCCGGTGCTCACCTCGATGCCGCACTCCTCACGCACCTCGCGCCGGCACGCATCCCACGGCGTCTCCCCGTCCGCCTCCATGACGCCGCCGGGGATCGTCCAGCCCGTCTTGTACGTCGGCTTGAGGATCAGCAGCCGCCCGGCGCGGTCGAAGATGAGCGCCCCGGCAGACACCGGTATCGTCGGCAAGTCGGCAACCGCCATACCGCGGTCATTCCCGCAATCGGGTCACTTAGCCAGGCAGCCGCCGTCGGCGACCAGGGTCTGGCCGGTCATGTAATCGGACGCGGCCGAGGCGAGGAAGAGCGCCGGCCCTTTGATCTCGGCGGCCTCCGCGATCCGGCCCATGGGGATGAAGGCGCTGATCGTGGCGCGGACCTGCGGGTCGTCGATCGCGCCGCGGCTGAGGTTGGTCTGGTAGAACCCGGGGCACAGCGCGTTGACCTGGATTCCCTGCGTGGCGTACTCAAGCCCGAGCTCGCGGGTCAGGTTGACCACCGCGCCCTTGGCCGCGTTATACGCCAGGGCGGGGAACAGGCTGGACGAACCGGCCAGGCCCCAGATCGACGCGATGTTGATGATCTTGCCTGACCGCTGGGCGACCATGACCTTGAGCGCCTCACGCGCGCAGAAGAACACGCCATCCAGGTCCACGTCAAGCACGGCCCGCCAGTTAGCGGTCGGGTACTCGTGCAGCTGCAGCGCCTGCGGGTCGGCGATTCCGGCGTTGTTGAACAGGATGTCCAGCCTGCCGAGAACCGCTACGGTGCGGGTCACCATCGCCGCGACCGCTGCCTCGACGGTGACGTCACAGCCGATCGCCACACCGCGCCTGCCGAGCCCTTCGACGGCCGCGGCCGTCGCCTTGGCCGACTCCTCGTCGATGTCCGCGCAGGCGACATCCGCGCCCGCCTCCGCCATCGCCTCGCTGAACTGCCTGCCCAGGCCGCTGCCGGCGCCGGTGACCAGCGCGACCTTGCCATCAAGCCGGAACAGATCCATCGGGTTACCCACGGCTTCCTCGCTGTCTTTCGACCACGCCTGCCTTCCTGCGTACCCGCCGCCGCGCGGCGGCGGTAGAGGAAGTTTGCGGCGTTGCGCAAAACCACAACCACGGTGGCGCACCGCACCATGCGCACCACAAACCAGGTGAAGCCGGTCGTGCCTGTGCAGCACAATGGCTGGGTGACCACCGCTGGCGGGAAGCCGCAGTGAGCCGGCTCGCCGACCTGGTCGCGCCGGCCCGCCTCGGCCGTGACTTCCGCTGGCTGCTTGCCTCGTCCTGGGTGACCAACCTTGGCGACGGGATCACGCTTGCCGCCGGGCCGTTGCTTGTGGCGTCCCAGACGCGCAACCCGCTGGCCGTGGCGATGGCGGCCTTCCTGCAGCGGCTGCCGTGGCTGCTGTTCGGGCTGTACGCCGGCGTGGTAGCGGACCGGCGCAGCCGGCGGGCGATCGTCATCGCCACCGGGCTTGCCCGGGTGGTGATCCTGCTGCTGCTCATCGCGTCCATTCTCACCCGCCGCGTCGACACCGCGGTGGTGCTGGCCGCGCTGTTCCTGTTCGGAGTCAACGAGGCCTTCGGCGACACGACGACGGCCACCCTGCTGCCGATGCTGGTCGGCAAACGCGACCTGGGCATGGCGAATTCGCGCGCGCTCACCGGCGTGGTCGTGTGGAATCAGCTGGCCGGACCGCCCGTCGGCGCCGCGCTGTTCGCGGCGGGGAGGGCGCTGCCGTTCGTGAGCGAGACCGTGTGCGTGCTCGCCGGCGTGCTGGCGATCTCGCGGGTGCGGCTGCCGGTACCAGGGCCGGCGGCGCCGGCCCGGGTGCGCGAGGACATCCGCGAGGGGTGGCGCTGGCTGTGGGCGCACCCCGCGGTCCGGACGCTGGCGATCACCATCTTCACGTTCAACGTCACCTTCGGTGCCGCGTGGTCGGTGCTTGTCCTGTACGCGCGGGAGCGGCTGGGCATGAGCGCGCTCGGCTTCGGGCTGATCACCACCGCGATGGCGGTGGGCGGCCTGCTTGGCACCGCGTCCTACGGCTGGCTGGAGCGGCGCGTCCGGCTGGGCGTGATCATGCGGGGCGGGCTGATCATCGAAACACTGACCCATCTCGCGCTCGCGCTGACCCGCTGGGCCTGGTTCGCGCTGATCGTCTTCGTGATCTTCGGCGCGCACGCGTTCATCTGGGGAACGACCTCGACAAGCGTGCGGCAGCGGGCGGTGCCCGCCGAGTTCCAGGGCCGCGTCGGCAGCGTCTACCTCACCGGCATGGTCGGCGGCATCGTGATCGGCTCGGCGATCGGCGGGGCCGTCGCCTCGGCGTGGGGCATCACCGCGCCCTTCTGGTTCGCCTTCGCCGGCTCGGCGATCATCCTCGCCCTCATCTGGCGTTCCCTGTTGCACATCGCGCACAGCGACGAAAGCCTCCGCGCGGACGTGAGCATCCCGGCCGCGGACGCGGCCGGCGGCGTGCCGGCCGACCGCGGCCCTAACCCGGCGGCACGCTAGGGGATCAGCACGACCTTGCCGCGGACGTGGCCGCCCTCGACCTGCCTGTAGGCCTCCCGGACCTGGTCGAGCGGATAGGTCGCCGCGATCGGGACCTCAAGTTCGCCGGCCGCGATGAGCCCGGCGAGCTCGGCGAGCGTCGCGGCGCTTGCGCCTGCCGCGTTGCCCTCGGCCTTGACGCCGTACTTCTCGACGGCATCGAACCGGACGATGGTGTCCACCCGGGACGGGACCACGTCGAGCTCGTTGACCGCCAGCTCGACGTAGTCGCCGCCGTAGGTGTCGATGAACGCGTCCACCCGCGGCGCGGCCTGCTTGATGCGGTTGGCCACGCCGGCGCCGTAGCTCAGCGGGAGCACGCCGTGCTGCTCCAGCCAGCCGTGGTTGGCCTGGCTGGCCAGGCCGACCACCGTGGCGCCGGCCCGCCTGCCGAGCTGGACGGCGAGCGAGCCGACGCCGCCGGCCGCGCCGGAGACGACCAGGGTGTCCCCGGGCCGCAGGCCGACCGCGCGGACCGCGGCCCACGCGGTGAACCCGGCGACCGGCAACCCGCCCGCGGCTGCCCACGGCACGCTGGCGGGCTTGCGCGCCAGGTTCGACGCCTCGACCACCGCGTATTCCGCCTGGCTGGAGCGGGTGTCGACCCAGCCGATCACCTCATCGCCTGCCGCGGCGCCTGTCACGCCCTGGCCGAGCTCCGCGACGATCCCGGCCAGGTCGCTGCCCTCCCCAGAAGGGAACGTGGCCGGCCAGCGCGAGTGCAGGAACCCCTCCCTGACCTTGGCCTCGCCCGGGTTGACCCCCGCCGCCTTCACCTGGACGAGAACCTGGCCGGGACCAGGAACCGGCCGCGGAACCTCGACGACGTTCAGGACTTCTACCGAGCCGTACTCGCTGAACCGTACCGCCTTCATGTCCGCCGCCTCCGTGTGACTTCGCTGCGCATCCTGTGGCTGCCCCGCCCGCGTTCCCCGGGTCCGCCCCGACGCCCACCGCTAACTCCCGCCCCCGGCTCGTTATGCCCGGCGCGGTTGGGCCGCACGCGCCCGTTACAAACCTGGCCGCAGCGGGGGAAGATGAGGCTGTGTAACACGGCCGACACCGTGGGTTAGGCGGGTACGAGAGCGCGGGAGGCTGCATGCCTGAGATCGTCCGGGCTGCCCTCGTCCAGCAGGGCTGGACGGGCGACAAGGATTCGATGACGGCGGCCGCGGTCGCCCATGTCGCCGCGGCGGCCGGCGCCGGGGCGCAGGTCGTGTGCCTGCAGGAGCTGTTCTACGGCCCGTACTTCTGCCAGGTGCAGGACGCCGGCTACTACTCCTACACCGAGGCGATCCCCGACGGGCCGACCACCAGGCTCATGCAGGACGCCGCCCGCCGACACCAGGTCGTGCTCGTCGTGCCGATGTATGAGGAGGAGCAGCCCGGGCTGTACTACAACACCGCGGCGGTCATCGACGCCGACGGCAGCTACCTGGGCAAGTACCGCAAGAACCACATCCCGCAGCTGCCGGGGTTCTGGGAGAAGTTCTACTTCCGGCCGGGCAACCTCGGCTACCCCGTGTTCGACACCGCGGTCGGGCGGATCGGCGTCTACATCTGCTACGACAGGCACTTCCCGGAAGGCTGGCGGGCGTTCGGCCTCGCGGGCGCGCGGATCGTGTTCAACCCGTCCGCGACCAGCCGGGGGCTGTCCTCCCACCTGTGGCGGCTTGAGCAGCCGGCCGCCGCGGTGGCCAACCAGTACTACGTCGGGGCGCTCAACCGGGTCGGCGTCGAGCCGCTCGGCGACAACGACTTCTACGGCCAGTCCTACTTCGCCGACCCGCGGGGCCAGCTCGCCGGGCAGGCCGCCTCGGACACCGAAGACGAGGTGGTGGTCCGCGACCTGGACATGGGCAGGCTCGCCGAGGTCAGGGACCTGTGGCAGTTCTACAGGGACCGCAGGCCCGACTCCTACCAGGAGCTGGCCCGGCCATGAGTCCGCCGCCCCGTGGCGTGGCCTGCGCGCCAATGACTTGTGCGTCGTGTCGACTGGCCACTGTCCGTTCTGCTTCAGGGAACAGAAGGAGCTCGGACGGGCAGACTTTGCAAAGATCCCCGACGGGATCCCTGGGGTGGAGCACCGGTCTACGACCCGGCCGCGCGGCAGACGCACCGGGGCACGGCGGGTACCTCCCGCGCGACCTCAATCGATATCTCACCTGAACGGGCCCTGCTTACTGCCCGGCACAGGTGACTGCGGAGGGGACCATGGATTTCGGGGTGGTGCTGCGGCCCAATCCGCCGGCCAGCGGCGTCGTGGCGATGATGAAGCTGGCCGAGAGCGCCGGGTTCGGGTACGGGTGGACGTTCGACTCTCACGTGCTGTGGCAGGAGGCGTTCATGATCTACCCGCGGGCCCTCGCCGAGACGTCGGCGATGATCGTCGGGCCGATGGTGACCAACCCGAGTACCCGGGACTGGTCGGTGCTCGCGTCGATGTTCGCGACGCTCAACGACGAGTACGGCAACCGGACGGTCTGCGGCATCGGCCGCGGCGACTCGGCGCTGCGGTGCATCGGCCTGCCCCCGGCGTCCCTGGACGCCGTGTCGGCCGCGATGACGGTCATCAAGGGGCTCGCCGAGGGGCGCGAGGTGATCCACCACGGCCGGCCGGTGCGCATCCCGTGGGCTCGGGGCGGGTCGCTGCCGATGTGGCTGGCGGCGTACGGGCCGCGGGCGCTGCGGCTGGCCGGGGAGCGGGCGGACGGGTTCATCCTGCAGACCGCCGACCCGGACATCGCCCGCTGGACGTTCGGCTCGGTACGGGCGGCGGCGGCCGAGGCGGGGCGGGACCCGGGGTCGATCGCGATGTGCGTCGCCGCGCCCGCCTACGTGGGCACGGACCTGGGGCACCAGCGGGACCAGCTGCGCTGGTTCGGCGCGATGGCGGGCAACCACGTCGCGGACCTGGTCGCCAGCTACGGGGAAGGCGGGCTCCCCCGCGCGCTGACCGGGTACATCGACAAGCGCCCGGCGTACGATTACAGGCAGCACGGGCGGGCGGACAATCCCGCTGCGGACTTCGTGCCCGATGAGATCATGGACAGGTGCTGCCTGCTCGGGCCCGCGCCGGCGCATGTGAACCGGCTGCGCGAGCTGGCGGAGATCGGCGCGGACCAGTTCGCGCTGTACCTGATGCACGACGACGAGGAGGGCACGCTTGAGGCCTACGGCGACGAGATCATCCCCGCTTTTCGCTTATCTTCCGGCTGTCGTGACTTATCCTACTAAATAGATCGTAATTATTGACAAGCCTGGACGGGGATGGCACGCTGGGACGTGCGTCCCCGTCGGGTGGCCTCGCGGGGACGCCCACGGATCGACCTGGAGGTGCACGTCATGCCGAGCGCGCGGGCCAGCACCGCCGGGCATACCGCGGCAGGACCAGGCGCCGGCGGCCAGGACGTCGCTGGCGCCCGCCCCGCCGACGACGACGACGGCGCGGGCGGCGCGGTCCCGGTACTGCGGACGGCCGATGAGGCCACCGCGGCGGCGCGGGCGTACGCCGAGTCGATCGCGGACGGGGTGATCGAGCGGGACCGGGCGGGGGCGAGCGCGCCGCCGGTCGCCGAGCTGGCGGCGCTTGACGCCAGCGGGCTGCTGGCGATCACGGTGCCGCGCGCCGCCGGCGGGCCGGAACTCGGTGCCACCGTGCTTGCCGAGGTCGTGCGGACGATCGCGGCGGTGGATCCGTCGATCGCCCAGGTGCCGCAGGGGCACTTCCTTTTCGTTGACGCGCTCGCCGTCTGGGGCTCGCCGGAGCAGCAGCAACGGCTGTTCGGCGAGGTGCTGCGCGGAGCGCGGCTGGGCAACGCGCAGGCCGAACGCGGCGGGCTGCACGCGCAGGACCTGAAGACGCGGCTGCGAGGCTTCCCTGGCGCCGGCACCGGTGCTTTCGGTCCCGGCGCCGGCGCCGGACCTTCCTGGCCGCGCCTGCACGGGCGCAAGTACTACACGACAGGATCGCTCACCGCGCGCTGGATCGGGGTCACCGCGCTCGACGACAGCAACACGCTGGTGCTCGCGTTCGTCCGCAGGGACGCCTCCGGCGTGCACGTCGACGACGACTGGAACGTCATGGGGCAGCGGGCCACGGTCAGCGGCAGCGCGACGTTCGACGACGTGCCCGTCGATCCCGGGCTCGTCGTGCCCTACGCCCGCGCGTTCGAGGTTCCCCAGCAGCTTGGCGCGCGGTCTCAGCTCGTACACGCCGCGATTCAGGCCGGGATCGCCCGCGGGGCGCTGAACGACGCGGGCGCCTTCGTGCGGACCAAGGCGCGGCCGTTCTTCGAGGCCGCGCGGGCCGGCTGGGCGCACGCGGCCAGCGAGGACCCGCACACGATCTACCGCTACGGCGAGCTGGCCACCAAGGTCAGCGCGGCCGAGGCGCTGCTCGCCAGCGCGGCCGCCACGCTTGACGAGGTCGGCCGGGTGCCCGCAGGCGAGAAGGAGGCCGGCCGCGGCTCGCTCGCCGTCGCGCAGGCGAAGGCGTTCGCCAGCGACGTCGCCGCCGAGGTGGCCGGCGACCTGTTCTCGCTCAGCGGGGCCAGCGCGACCGACGAGAAGTACGACCTGAGCAGGCACTGGCGCAACGCGCGCACGCACGCCAGTCACGACCCGGTGGCCTGGAAGTACCACCACGTCGGGAACTTCCTGCTGAACGACGTGCTCCCGCCGAACCACGGGCAGCTCTAGCCGATGACCGCACTCGATGAGACCCGCGAGGTCTCGGCCGCCGCGCTGCGCGACGCGATGGGGCACTTCGCCACCGGGGTCACGGTCGTCACGTCGGTCGGCGCGAACGGCGAGCCCGTCGGGACCACCGCCAACGCGGTCTCCTCGCTGTCGCTGGACCCGCCGCTGGTGCTTGTCTGCTTCGACCTGGGCAGTTCGACGCTGCGGGCGATCCGCGGCCACGGCGCGTTCGCGGTCAACGTGCTCGGCCACCGGCAGCGGCACCTGTCGGCCAACTTCGCCAGGCGCGGCCTGTGCGCGGCCTGGGACGGGGTGCGGCACCGCCGCGGCCTGACCGGCAGCCCGCGGCTGGACGGCGTGCTCGCGGTCGTCGAGTGCACGGTGGAGCACGCCCTCCCCGGCGGGGACCACGAGATCGTCGTCGGCCGCGTCCGGCACGTGGAAACCAGCGGCGACGGGACACGGCCGCTGGTGTTCTGGCGGGGCAGCTACGCCTCGCTCGGGGAGCAGCCGCCCGCCTAGCGCACCGGCTGTGCAGGCGCCGGCGGCGCGCATATCACCCGGATCTGCATTCGCATCAGCACCATTTTGCTCTCCGCCATCCCATGATCGCGAAGACAATTTTCATGGTGAAGACATGTGGTGCCTGGATATGCGAAAAGTCTTCGCGATCATGGCCGACGGCCGCGGCGCGGCGCAGATGGTGCGGGCGGTACGCACCGCCGACGGCCCGTGAGGCAGCCCACGCTAACCTGACATCGTGAGTGCGGGGCAGTCCTGCATCGAAGCCGGTCCCGGCCAAGGGGTCTTGGCCCAGCTCCTGCCCAGGAGGTGCCACATCCCCGTCGATGCGGTTGAACAGGAAGAGTAATGACAGAGGCCAATTTCCTGACAGGCAGCAGCGGTCTCATCGCCGTGGACAAGATCGGCAATCACGTGCTGTTCCTCAACCCGGTCACCTACGACACCGAGCTGACGCTCGACGGCTTCGCGCCCAGAGTGCACGAGCTGCTCATCTCCCCCGATCACCGCTTCGCGTACGTTCCCGTCTACGGTGACGGGATCCACGGGAACAACCCCCATCCCGGTCACCTTGTCGCCCGGTTTGACCTGCGGAAGCGACGGCACGACGGTGACTTCAGCACGTACCCGTACCTGGCTCCGCACGGCCTGCGCTGGGGTGCCCGCGGCCAGCTGTACTGCGTGTGCGAGAACAGCGGCGTGGCGCTGGAGATCGACCCCGAAAGCGGCGAGATCGAGCACGTGATCGAAGTTGGCTCCAACAAGGCGCACCGTATCGAGGTGCTGCCGGACGGCAGCAAGCTGTACACCGAGAACGAGGAGGACACGTTCGGGACCGTCGTGGACCTGGCCACACGGCGGGTGATCAAGAAGATCCCCACGCCGAACGGCTCCGCCGGAGTCGGCATGTCTCCCGACGGGCAGACGGTCATCTACGTCGACGC
>NZ_JASIAL010000018.1:0-2699 GCF_030042015.1 Trebonia sp.
CAGTCGGCGGCACACCGGAAACCGCAGATGACAGCCATGGCGGGCACAACGTCCAGGTCGCGTTCAGCGGCGTCCTCGCGGCTGACCTGGCTTCCACCCGGCTCGCCGACATCCTCGCGCACAGGTAGAGACAACCGCTCGTGGCGATTGGGGGATGTAACCCCATTGGCAGGTACGAGAGGCCTCCGTGGCCCACATCACGAAGAGGATCATCGGCCGATGAGCGCTGCTCGCGGTTTGGCTGCCGAACGCCGAATCGGCGTGCAATGCGAATGGCATTCATGGTGATCCCGGTGTGCGCAGATTGTGCGGTTCCGCGTCCGGCGCCGGCCACCGCGCTGAGCTCACTTGGTGGCCGCGCTGCGGATGAAGGCGTCGATTGCGTCCTGCATCTGGGTCAGGCCTGGTTCTTCCATCGGGTAGTGCCCGGCGCCCTCGAGCATCACGATGGTGACGGGGACCTTGGTGATCTTGCTGAGCACGGGGACGGAAAGCTCGCGCGGTGACCAGCGGTCCTCGGCGGGCTGGGTCAGCAGGACGGGGCAGGCGTCGAAGTCGGCGGGCTCCACGTCGGGCGTGTAGTGCATGTACTCGGCGAGGAACTTCACCCACATCGCGTTCCCGGCCGAGGTGTCGTCGCGCAGGAACACCTTCATGGCACCGGGGTTGTTCGTCAGGGCGCTCATCTTGGAGGCGGCGGTCATGGGGTAGCGGAGGCGGCGCAGCGGCGTCCTGGCGAGGGCGCTCAGCATCGCCGGGCCGGCCGCGGCGGTGAGCGGGTCGTGAGCGGTGGCATGGGCGACCTTCGGGATGCGCTGGTCGAGGAAGGTCATGCCGACGATCCCGGCCAGGATGCCCTTCGGGGCGTGGGCGGCGACGTGGTAGGTGAGCATCCCGCCGGCGCTGAGGCCGTAGAGCACGATCGGGCGGTCGTCGCGGGCCTTCTCATGGGCGAGGTAGTCGGTGACCATCTGCACCCAGTCGGTGTAGCCGGGGATGAAGCCCCGGGCGACCTCGGTCATCCCGTAGCCGAGGTCGTCGAGCGCGGTGACCTCCCAGCCGCGGTCGGCGAGGGTCTTGCCGAGGATGAGGGTCATCTGCCGGCCGTTGGTGCCCACGCCGTGGTGCAGGATCACCTTGGCCGGGGCGTCGGGGTTGAGGTAGCGGTCCAGGTGGATGCGGTTGCCTTTCCACTCCCAGAACTCCTCCCCCGGGAGGTCGCCGGCGCTGGTCAGGCGCAGCCGCCCGGGCAGGAATTCCTGCAGTTCCTTCCACGCCGTCTGGTCCGCGTACAAGTGTGATGTGGCGTTCATGGCGGTGATTCCCTTCTGGCCGGGCCGGGCATCCTCCCGGCCGATTGGCTGGTGATGGCTCACCCGGCGGGTGATACCGGGGATGTCGTGAGCTGTTCGACGGCCAGGCGCAGGAGCGCCCGCGCCCGGCCGGGGTTGCTCAGGTCGTCCTCCAGACCCCGGGTAAGGGCCAGCAGGATGTCTGCCACCTCGCGGGCCCTGGCGGCGGGAACGGCGTCTTGCAGCACGGTCACGATGAGGTCGCCGAGCTGGGCGAGGTAGGCGGCGACCTGGCCGGCCAGGACGTTGCTGTCGGCCGCGAGGATCTCCCGCGCGTGGTGCGGGCTGTCGCGGTGCACGCGGGCCGCAAGCTCCAGCTTCGCGTCCACGACGGCGAGCACCCGGCCGGCGGCCGGACCGGTTCCCTCCGCGCCGCTGCGCGCCTGGTCGAGCGCCTCGTCCAGCAACTGCTGGGCAACCTTGCGGAACGCATCGTGCTTGTCGGAGAAGTGCCGGTACACCACCGGCCGGGACCTGCCGAGTTCACGCGCGATGTCCTCCACGGTCGTGCGCTGCAGGCCCGTGCGCGCGAAGCACGCATAGGCCGCCGCCAGCGCCTCCGGCTCCTGCACGCCCCGGCTTGAGTTTCTTGCTCTCACGTCTTCAAACTTAACATATTTCGTAGCTTTGTAAAGCTAACGGTCTCGCGTGGCTCGCGAAGACCCTGTGCACCGTCCTCGCCGCACAACCTGTGCCAGCTGTCCCGGCAACTCGCAGCTGGTGCCAGCGATCTTGAGCACGCACGCACATAGAGCCGGCGCGATGCCACAGAACATTCGTTCCCGCACGCTCAGACGACCGCCCCGACCGGCCGCCAAGGCGCGCATAACGGCGGTTATCTGTCCATGGACTGATGAGTATCGGTGGCGGCGGGAGGGATGCCGGTTCCGGTGGGCAGGAGAAGCGGTCAGGTGGAGTGCGCTGTGATCGGCGGGCGCTGTCGGCGCAGCGGCCGGCCGCGGTATGGGTGGCGTGCCAGCCCGGCTGCGGCCCGTTCAAGTTACCTGGGGCCGCCGCGGCCGTGCCGGCGGTGCCGGGGATGAGACAGTGTGCTTGTGAGCACGGTCTTTGAGCACCAGGTGGGCGTGCGGTGGCGGGGCGCGTACTGACACCGGTCAGGAAGCCGCACGACCGCCGCGCCCTCCTGCGGGGATAGCCGGAACCTGAGGGCCGGGCCGGCGCGGGTCCTGGTGATGAGCGATGCTGCAACGTGTCCGGCGCGCCGCCCCGACTGGCTATGCCACGGTCTGTAGTTGATGGGGCCAGCCCCCCGACTCTGATCAAGACTGCTTCATACCCCCGACTCGGCGTGCGGCTGATGTGGGCGGCCGCCTCAGGGCAGCGGGT
>NZ_JASIAL010000101.1:0-12347 GCF_030042015.1 Trebonia sp.
ACCTCGTCGCCGGGCCCGGCGAGCGCGAGGATGGTGAAGAACATGATCGGCTTGGCGCCCGGGGTCACGACGACGCGGTCCGGGCTGACCCGCATGCGCCCGGTCCGCTCGAGGAACGCGGCCACGGCCTCGCGCAGCGCCGGGATGCCGGGCGCGGGCACGTAGTGCGTATGGCCCGCGCGCAGCGCCTCGACCGCGGCCTCGCTGATGTGGCCGGCCGTCGGAAAGTCCGGCTCGCCGATCTCCAGGTGGATGATCGTCCTGCCGGTCGCCTCCAGGGCCTTGGCGCGGGCGAGGACCTCGAACGCGGACTCGGTGCCGAGCCGTCCCATCCGCTCGGCGAGCCGGAAAGCCGTCATGAAGGCGATGATAAGTTCCCGTGCGAGACTGCCCGGCCATGGACGCGGGCTCGCCACTTCCCCAGGCGCCACATACGCACCATCTGTCCTCTTTGCACACTCCATGCATGGACAAATCGCCCATAATGCCCTCACAAAAGGTCACAGAGTGTGCGAAGTGGCCCGCCAGGGGCTACAGCGAAAGGCGCTGCCCGGGTGCGGGGCAGCCCGGGCTAATCGCGGGGGCTGAGCACACAGAACTCGTTGCCTTCGGGGTCGGCGAGGACCACCCATGTCACGTCGCCCTGACCGATGTCGATCCGCCGCGCGCCGAGCGATTCCAGGCGGCGGACCTCGGCCTCCTGGTCATCGTCGTTGGCCGGGGCCAGGTCGATGTGCAGCCGGTTCTTCAGCGTCTTGGTCTCGGGAACTTGCACGAATACCAGGCCGGGCCCGCGTTCCTCGCGCGGGACCTGGCGGCTCGTGTCGAGCGCATGCGGCGGGGCGACGACCACTTCGTCGTCCGCCTCGTAGGCGATCGGCCAGCCGAGGACCTCGGCCCACCAGCGGCTTTGTGCGGTCATGTCATGACAGTCCACGACGACCGTGTACCAGCGCAGGCTCATGTCCGAAAACATACTCGATGCGGTACGGCGTGTCAGGCGCCGGCGGTCAGCGGTTGCCGGCGCGCCAGACCAGGCGAAGGCCTGACCAGTCGTCGTCGGTCGCCGCCATCGCGCGCCGGCTCAGGGGACGGGGGGGTCGTGGTGCGCCGCCGCGAACTCCCGCTCGTCCTGCGTCAGGTCCGCGTCCTTGAGCAGGGTCACCACGGTGACGTGCCTGCCGACCGGACACCACTGCACCCGCCACGGTCCCAGCCGCAGCGCCTTGACGGAAGCGCCTGGAATCCAGACCGTGGTAAAGAGGTGGCCCGCACGGCACCGCACGGGGACGTTCGGGCCGAACTTGTACCCGCGGCTCAGTGCGATGACCGTCGCCACGGCGTAGCCGGCGATGACGCCGCCGGCGATGGCAAGCCCGCGCTTCCGCTTCGATGACATGCTCCCAGGCTACAGCGGCGCATTACCCGGGCGGCCGCCTGCGCGCCACGTGCAGCACCGCGCCCCAGTGGCGGCGCAGCCGGCCGTCGGGCCGGGCCGCCAGGCGGCGGCGGATCTCGCCGTAGAGCCTCCTCCGCTGCCAGGGCGCCATGGCGATGTGGCCGGAGAACGTGTCGAGCAAGCGGATGTACGCCTGCGCGGTGTACCTGATCTCCCAGTCGAAACGCCGCAGCCGCACGTCGGTGAAAAGCCCGCTGGCCTCGATCTCCTCCGCGCGGTCGGGGAGCGTCTGGGGCGTCGCGAAGTCCGTGCCGTCGGGCACGCCCTCGCCGATCTCCTCGTACACCTCCTGGAGTTCGCGGAAGAACGGGTCGCCGTCGCGGGGCACGACGTGCACGGCCTCCCAGAAGGCCAGGTGGCCGCCGGGCTTGAGCAGCTCCCACGCCCTGCCGTACCTGGCAGCCGGGTCGATCCAGTGCCAGGCGGTGGCGGCGAAGACGAGGTCGAACGCGGCCGGCGCGGGCGGGCGCCACGTCTCGATATCCGCGTTGACCACGGTCACCCGCGCGAACCCGGCCAGATTGCGGCTGGCCTGCGCGGCGAGCGCGGGGCCGAGTTCCACGCCGGTGATCGCGAAGCCGCGCCGCGCGAGCGGGAGCGTCGCCTTCCCTGTGCCGCAGCCGATCTCGAGGAGTTCGGCGCCCGGCTGAAGGGCCGCGAGCGCGGCCAGGTCGTCGAACAGTTCGGCAGGGTAATCCGGGCGCGCCTCGTGGTAGCAGGCCGCGGCGCTGTCGAACGTCGTCCTGAGTTGCTCCCGGCTGCCTGGCACGGCACCAGACCTTACCCGTTCCCCCGGCAGCGCAGGCCGGCCGGGGGAGAAGGTTCACCGGGCGAGCACCCGGGACCGTTCGGGATAAGTGTCTTGGTTTTCAGCCGCCGAAGCCGCACATTTCAGCGGCCTCATCCAATGCCAGGTCCCACGGGAAGGCGTTCACCACATCGGCTTCGCCGTGCGCGGGGTGCGGCCGGACGCTGCCGGCACCGAGCAGGATGCTGACGCCCTCGGCGCGCAGCGCCTTGACGCTGCGCGCGAACGGCGGGCGGCCGGCCAGCGCGTCGCTGACGAACGGCAAGACCACGATCGGGATGCCGAGGCCGGTCTGTTCGGCCAGGACGCCCAGGGCGTAGGTGTCGCTGATCCCGAGCGCCCACTGGTTGATCGTGTTGAACGTCGCCGGCGCGACGATGATCGCGTCGGGAATCCGCGACCTCGGCGCGCCGGGCTTGCTATACTGGCTGCGGACCGGACTGCCAGTTTCCGCCTCGATTTCCCCGGCGTCGAAGAACTCGAGCGCGGACGGGGTGGCGATGACCTGGACCGTCCAGCCGCGCCCGATGGCGAGCCTGACGAGCGTGCCGATCGCCGCGGCCGGGCCCGCGCCGCACGCGATGATCGAAAGCACGGGGGTCTCGCGAGCCATAGCACGAGGATAGGAACCGCGCGGCTGGTTGTCTGCCGGTACGGCTCGGCCCCGCGCGGGCGGCGGATCACGGGCGCATAATGGCGGCATGAGGCGCCGGCTCACGCGGGCGCCTTGGACCGCAGGATCCGGATGAACTCGCGCATCCATGCCGGGTGATCCGGCCAGGCCCGAGCCGACACCATCTGCCCGTCGATCACGGCGGCGCCGTCGACGAACTCACCGCCCGCCGCCGCCACGTCCGGGGCGAGCGCCGGATAGGCGGCGCTCTTGCGTCCGGTGAGCGCGCCCGCGGCGGCGAGGACCTGCGGGGCGTGGCAGAGCTGCGCCACGGGCCGGTCGGCTTCCATGAAGCTGCGCACGATGCGCTGGACGTCCGGGTCGTTGCGGATGTACTCGGGCGCCCGCCCGCCGGGGATGACCAGGGCCACATAGCTGGCCGGGTCGACGTCCGCGAAGGCGAGATCCGCGGGCCAGGTGTAGCCGGGCTTTTCTGTGTAGGTGTCGTAACCGTCGACGAAGTCGTGGACGACGAACTGCAGCTTTTTCTTCGACGGCGCCGCGATGTCGACCTCGTAGCCCTCCTCGAGCAGCCGCTGATAGGGGTACATGACCTCCAGCGATTCCGCGGCGTCCCCAGTGATGATCAAGACCTTCGGCATGGCTGTTCCCTTCATCTCGCTCGATCTGCGGTAGTCACAACCGGACTACGCCAGTCCAAATCCCCGGGGGCGCGCGAGTCAACCCCTGGCCTGCGGTCGCACGCCGGGTGATCCGGCTCACCGGCTGCGGGCTTTTGGCCGGTGACCTGGGACTTAGGTCCCCATGGCGAGAGCACGCGGGCTGGTTCACTCATGACATGTTCGTCAGCGGTGAGATAAGGCTGGAGGTCGCCTTCGGGGACGCGCTGGCCCGGCTCGCACGGCTGGCCGGCGCCGGCTGGCTGCGCGCGGCCTCGGCTGAGGCGTACGACGAGTCAGGCGCCGCGCTGGCGCGGGTCGGCCCGCTGGGTGGCGTGCCCGGGCTCTCCCGGCTGGTGGAGGTGCGGTTCAGCCAGCTGGCGGTCCATGACGGGCACGCGGTGCTGCCGCTGCGATGGGAGGCGGCCGGGGCAGGTGGCGCCTTGTTTCCCGCCCTCGACGCGGATATCACGCTGGCCCCGGCCGGGGAGCGGGCCAGCACGCTCAGGCTGTCCGGCGTTTACCGGCCCCCGCTCGGCGCGTTCGGTGCGGGTCTGGACCGGGCGGTCTTTAACCGGGTGGCGATCGCGACGATACGCAGGTTCATGGGCAGCGCCGGGGATGCGATGACCCAGCTGGCCGGCACGGCCGGGCAGGAACAAGCGAGCAGCCGGAAGGAGTGGTCCTGGGTCGCCGCCCCCGCAGGCGCCGTCGACTGTTTACCCGGAGTGATCGGCGCCTTTTCGTGGTTGCATAGGGTGTCCAGGGGAGGACCACGGGGCCGGCTGGGGGCAGCATGCTCGCGATCTCGTTCAACAGCGTCCTTATCATCGCGGGGATCTCGGTCTTGGTGCCGGTCGTGCTCGGCCTGCTGCCCCGGCTGCCAGTGCCCGGGGCCGTGCTTGAGGTGATCGCCGGCATCGTCGTCGGTCCGTCGGTTCTCGGCTGGGTGCGCGAGGACGCGCCGGTGCAGGTCCTGAGAGATCTCGGCCTGGGCATGCTGCTGTTCCTGGCCGGGCTGGAGATCGACGTCGACCGGCTGCGCGGGCCGCTGTCGCGGCTGGCGAGCGCGGCGTTCGGCGCTTCTGCCGTGCTCGGGTTGCTGTGCGGTCTGGTTTCCTGGCTGGCCGGCCAGGCCACGCAGCCCCTGCTGCTGGCGATCATTCTCATGTCGACGTCGGCTGGGCTGCTGCTTCCGCTGCTGAAGGACGCGGGGGAGGGGACCACTGAATTCGGCCAGCTCGTGATGACCGCGGCCGCGCTCGCGGAGGTCGTGCCCATCATGCTCTTGTCGCTGTTCTTCTCGGCGGCGTCCAAGACGTCGCAAGAGCAGCTGATCTCGCTCGGGATCTTCCTGGCCCTGCTTGTCCTGATCGGGCTCACCCTGAGCACCGTCCGTCGGCTGCGTGGCCTGGACCGGATGCTCGACCACCTGGAGCACAGGAGCGGCCAGCTGCGCGTGCGCGCCGCGCTCACGCTGGCGCTCGCGTGCGGCGTGCTCGCCTACCGGTTCGGCTTCGCGTCGATTCTCGGCGCGTTCGCCGCCGGCCTGCTCGTGAAGCTGGTCGAGATTTCCCGCCACAAGCCGGATCCGGATTTCCAGACCAAGCTGGAGGGCATTGGCTTCGGTTTCCTTATTCCGATCTTCTTCATCGCCACCGGCGTCGAGTTCCAGCTGAAGGACCTGCTGGACCACCCGGTCGCGCTCGCCGAAGTGCCGCTGTTCCTCATCGCGCTGCTGTTCGTGCGCGGACTGCCCGCGCTGCTGTACCGGAGGCGTACCGGCACCCGCCGCGCCGTGGCCGCCGGGCTGCTGCAGGCGACCACGCTGACGTTCGTGATCGTGGCGACGCAGATCGGTCTTGCCGCGGGGAAGGTCACGCCAACGGTGGCCGCCGCGCTCGTCGCCGCCGGCCTGCTGTCGGCAGCCTTGTTCCCCATCGGGGCTCAGCGGCTGCTCTCCCGTGCCGAGCCGGTACCGTCTGGCGTCGCGACGCGAGACGATCAGCTGCGGTGAAAAGGCTGGATTCCGGACGAGTGCTCGATGCCCGCGCTCAGTCCCGGCTGGCTGGCTCGGTCCGCGCTGGCTCGGTCCGCGCTGGCTCGGCGGTGTCGAGCAGCCGCCGCAGCGCGCTGGTGTAGCGCTCTAGGGCGGTCCGGCCATCGCGGGTGAGGGCGACCGTGGTCAGCGCGTTGACGCCGCTGCCGGTCTTGTCCGTCTGCACGTACCCGGCGCCCTCCAGTTTGCGCAGGTGGGTGATCAGGTTGCCCGGTGTCAGCCCGATCATGTCCTGCAGCCTGGTGAAGGACAGGGTGTCGCCGTCCGGCAGCGCCGCCAGCGTCACCATCAGGCGAAGCCGGGCCGGCGCGTGGATGACCGGGTCGAGCCCGTCGTCGCTCATCGGCGCGCCCGGGCGAACGCGACGGCCGCTACGACCAGGAACCCGGCCCCGGCCGCCAGCGCGTCCACGGCCCAGACCCCCACCGCGCCCGCGAACCCGCTGCACCCCGCCACGACGATCTGCCAGCCGCCCAGGCCGAACACGTGCCAGTTCTGCCAGACAGCGGTGCTGGCGACGAGAACTACCCCGGCCACGAGTATCGGCCCGGATGCGCCCATCACTGCGATGACTCCCAGGCTCGCGCCGGCGGAGCGGAGCGCGGCCTCCATGAGGTACACGCCGCCCAGTCCGAGGGCACCTGCCAGGACGTAGCTGCGCCGCCGCCGCGCGGACGCGCCGCCAACGCCGCTGACCGCCCGGTTCGTCACCCCCACGGTGGTCGCACAAGCGATCGCGGCGAGCACGATGACCAGCGCGATCGCCCAGCCCTGCGGCGCCTGGTAGGGCCGCTGCCCGCGGACCGACAGCCAGATCACGCCGTAACCCAGCAGGTATACCAGCCCCCAGCTCGCGAAGATCGCCGGGCGGTTGATCGTCAGCTCGTGTTCGGCCCGCTTGCGCGCCTCTCCCATGATGGCTATCGCGTCCCGCGCGTCCATCGCTCCCTCATCGGGGCCCGTGGCGTCCCGCATGCCGGTTCCCTCGTTCATGGCGCCTCCAGACTTAACTTTGTGGCTCAAAGCTAGTGTACTTTGCATTTCAAAGTCAAGAGCGGGGCGGGTGGCCTGAGCGCGGAATAGCCAGCGGAATAACCAGGTGCCCCGCGGTAGCGGGGCTGCTAGGTTCCTGCTGTGGACGAGGATGCCTTCCTGCGTCACGTTGCCGGACGTCTCGGGGACCTGCCCGCAGTGAAGGCGGTCACCCTGGGCGGTTCCCGCGCCGACGGCACGCACCGGCCGGACAGCGACTGGGATTTCTCGATCTACTACAGAGGTCACTTCGATCCGCAGGCGCTGCGCGACGTCGGGTGGCCTGGCGAGGTTTTCGAAGTCGGCGGCTGGAGCCCTGGCGTGTTCAACGGCGGGGCGTGGCTGGACGTCGACGGCCGCCGGGTGGACGTGCACTACCGCGACCTGGACGCCGTTGACCGCGAGATCGCCGCGTCACGGGAAGGCCAGTTCTGCATCGAGCCGCTGATGTTTCACCTCGCGGGTATTCCGTCCTACCTGCTGCTGGCGGAGCTGGCCGTCAGGCTTGAGCTGCGCGGCCAGTTGCCGACCCCGGAATTCCCGCCCGCACTGCGCGAGCGGGCACCGGGAGTCTGGTGGCGCAGAGCCGAACAGACGTTTGGCTACGCGCGCGCCAGCCACGCACCCTACGGCCGGCTGGCCCAGTGTGCCGGGCTCGTGGCCCAGGCGGCCTCCCAGGCGGCGCATGCGGTGCTGGCCGCTCGCGGCCAGTGGGTCACCAACGAGAAGACACTGCTCACCCGCGCGGGGCTGCGCCAGGTCGATGAGTTCATCGCCGCTGGCGCAGCTGATCGCGGGCTCGGCCCCGGCGTGCTGCGCGACGTTGTGGACACGTCCCGTGCCCTCTGCTTCGCAGCGGTGCAGGAGGCTCGCTCAGCGGGATGGCGGCATGCGGCGCTTTCGTGAGCTGGCGGCCGGCGTCCTCATAGCCACTGCTGACTTCGCCGCCACCAACAGCGTGGCGGTCGTCGCTGGCGACGGCGGGTGTCTGGTCATCGACCCGGCCATATCGGTCGCCGACCTTTCCGGGCTGGCGGCCGATCTTGCCGGGTCCGGGTTGCGGGCGCGGCTGGGTTTCGCCACCCACCCGCACTGGGACCACGTGCTGTGGAACCGTGAGCTGGGTGCTGTGCCCAGGTACGCGGCCCCGCGCGCGGTGACGATCACCCTGACCGAGCGCGACGGCATGGTCAGGCAGCTCCAGCGGTCGGCGCCTGGGCACGATCTGGACCTGTTCGGGCAGCTAGTGCCGCTGCCGGAGGGCGCGGACGCGATTGCCTGGGACGGGCCGGCCGCCCGGCTGATCATCCACGACGGCCACGCGCCGGGGCACGCTGCGGTGTTTCTCCCTGACTCCGGTGTCCTGGTGGCGGGCGACATGCTTTCCGATACCGAGATTCCGGTCCTGGATACCGTCGCGGACGACCCGCTCGGCGATTACCGCGCGGGCCTGGCCCTGCTCGGCGCGGTGCCTGGTGTGCGGTGGCTCGTGCCGGGTCACGGGAACGTCGCGGACGCCGGGGAGTTCCGCCGCCGCGTGGCAGCCGACACGGGCTATCTTGACCTGCTGGCGGCGGGCAAGCCCTTCCATGACCCCCGCTGCACCAAGGACTGGATGCGCGACGCGCACGAGCGGCAACTGCGAACCGTCGCCGGCCTTAGCTGACAGGTATCGGGTCGTCGTCGCGCGTTTGCCGGCGCCTGTGCCGCCACGCCGTCCAGATGATGACGCCGGCGATGGGCCCGGCGCCGGCGAGCATGGTGGCGCGGATTCCTGCCGCGGTCGCGACCCAGCCGCCGGCGAGTGCGCCCAGTGCCTCCGCGCCTCCCGCGACGGTCCCGTACAGGCTGCTGACCCGGCCAAGCAAGCGGTCGGGCACGCGGCGCTGGCGCATCGTGACCGCGGTGATGTTGAACAGGGCAAAGGCCGCGCTGCTGGCCGCGAGCATCAGGGCGGCGACTATCACGTTGGCGGTGAGGCCCAGGACGAGCTGGCTTGCGGCCATGACGAGCCCGGCAAGCAGCAGCGACCCCCATGCGCCCATTCGCCGGGTGAGGCGAGACCCGGTCGCGCCGGCCGCGATCCCGCCGATCGCGCCGATCGCCAGCAGCGCGCCGTAGGCGCCAGGCCTTTGGCGCAGGATCTGGATCACGTACAGGACGAGCACCGCGAACCACGCGGCATCCATGGCGCTGATGACGCCCACAGCGATCGTCAAGTCCCTGATGTCGGAGTGGCCCCGCAACCACGCCAGGCCCGCAGCGAGATCCCGGCGCATGGTGGCACCCCTTCTCGCCGGGCCCGGCTGCCGCGCAGGCAGGAAAACGCTGGGCAGGGTGAGCAGCAGCAGCACGGCGACGCCCAGTGTCCCGGCGTTCACCGCGAACGGCAGGACCGCCGCAAGGCCGAACAGCCAGCCCCCGGCTGCGGGCCCGGCCAGTTCGCTGCCGACGATCTGCCCGGCGATCACCCGGCCGTTAGCCCGGTCCAGGTCGGCGGAATCCACGAGCCGGGGCACGCACGTCGCGGCGGCGGTGTTGCGCAGCGCCGAGCCGACGCCCGTAGTGAAACCCGTGACGTAGATCAGGGCCAGCCCGGCCGCGTGCACCAGGATCGCCGCGGCCAGCGCCGCGATGATGACTGCCCGCGCAGTGTCTACCGCCACCATGAGCCGGCGCCGGTCGCTGCGGTCGACGATGACTCCCAGCCCTGCGCCGACCAGCAGCCACGGCAGGCTCTGCACCGCGGTGACCGCCGCGACAGCGGCCGGCGAGCGGGTGAGCTGGGCAGCCAGCAGGGGGAGGGCCGCCAGCCGCACGCCGTCCCCGAAATTTGCCAGGAAACCTGACAGCCAGTAACGGTGGAACGGCTTCGGCAGCGCGGCGGCAGACGCGACCATGCCCGGCATCATCTCACGTCGTCGTTATCGTCCCCGGTCCGATCGTGCCGCGAGGTCTCGCTACCGGCGGTTGATGTCCATCAGGTGATCGTGCATTTCATGAGCGTTGCGGCGGATGATCTCGACTGCGCCGAGGGCGCCGAATTCCGGATGGCGGACCTCAGCGCCGGCGGGAGCCGCTCGCGCCGCGTGGTCCCAGTCACGTGCTGCCGACCGCAACACGATCAGGCCAACCACGGGCGAAAGCCGCTCGTACCGCCGGACATCGGCGAGGGCGTTCTCGTCCCAGCAGGTGATGCCGCGATCAGGATCGTGTGTGAGGGTGAGAAGCCGCTCGGTGCCGATGCGCAAGACGTCGACCAGGTGCCACGGGTACATCGCGGCCGACCAGGGCGGGCCCGTGCGCTGGCTTGGGTCCGGGCTTCGCGCGAGGGCCGCCGACACGGCGTCAGGGGTTTGTGCCACCAGGTCGATGGCGGCCTGGCGCGCGATGGTCCAGTCGGCCTGAACGAAGAGGCAAGCAGCCGGCTGGGGCAGTCACCCCGCTTCCGTTCGGAATAACAATTGCCCTTTCTCTCCCGAACGGACCGTGGCGGCTGTCCAGCGTCCCTATCCTGACGATCAGCTTGGCAGGCTCCGGGCGGAGAGCGAGCTCCGCTTAGCCCGCCCGGCGGCGGGCTGGCCCGTCCCTGCCCGCACGCGACCGATGATCCGGTAAAGCGAGTGGGGCTGCGCGGCCCATACTCTTACTCTCTCGTCTGTCCTGTGGATGGACCGGTGGAAGCCACCTCGGTTCCCGGCCGATCCGGCCGGCCGATGGCCCGGCATGGGCGCAACCTGGCTGCTCAGCATCGGAGCGGGGATCAGCCTGGCCATGCGGCACGGCGGCACGGCGGCACATCTGTGAGTGACCGTGCGTCGCTCCGGTTCGCTGTGCGCTCGGGCACGCAGCGGGCAGGGGTGCTTATCTGCGTCCCGCGTCGCTGGTGATCGTCTGTCTAGACTTTTGACTTGTAGCCGTGCGCCACGATTCCAAAAGAATTATGGAAGCCGAGTCGCTCGCCAAGGCGCTGTGCTACTCCAAGCTGACTTGACCAATACGGGATAAGCGTGGCTTCGTCGAATGCGCCGCGGGCGAAGGAGAGAACCGATTCCTCATCGACTCCATCGCGCACAACATGGTACTCCACCGTATCGCGTGGGTTTGTCTCATCGAAGGCCCCGCGCATTCTACGTAGCCTGGTCTGAAGCCCCTCTACAAGACTGCCCTGCCGTAGGCGCCAGGCAAAGTACGCTGCTCGCTCGGCGCGATGAGCTGCTGGATGTCGCGAATACCATACAGGGTCCTGCAGCGTGAGAAGCGCGCCGCCTCTTACGATCCGCCGGGATGCTTCGCTGAGAAATCCCATGTAATCAGGGATATGATGGAGAACTGACACGCACATTAGCAGGCTGTAGTCTGCGTCAACGTGGCGCAATTTGCCGTCAGGCGCGTAGAGCGCATGGAGCTTAGGGTTCGTGCCGAACCGACGTTGCAACTCCTCGATCGAGGGTCTGGACATGTCAACTGCGGTGACATCGCAGCCCAAGGCGAGCGCGTGCATGGTGAATCCTCCGTGTCCCGCGCCGATCTCCAGCACTCGCAGCGGGAGTCCCTGCTCAGCGAGCCTATGTACGGTTCCGCGCAGTACTTCAACCAAGCGGTCATGCAACGCCGGCTGAGCCAGATGGGGGCTTCCTCTCCGGTAGTCGATGCCGGAATGGTAATACGCCTCCTGCGGGTTCATGGTTTAACTCGGGCTCCCTGTTTCCATACCGGGCTCGCCGAGAGCGGTCAACACCGGACACGGCGACCTTTCACCACATGCCTACGTGCCACCTGCCTGGAGCCGCTCGCCAGGAGCTATGCAGCACTAGTATCGAGCATGCAGCGGTGATACGAGCCTTACCTGCCCAGAATATGCCTTAAGCGCCGGCCCCCTCACGGCGGTGGCCGGCCAGTCGTGCCAGCTGCAGGCGCTGGCGCTGGCCCGGTTAGTGATTCGAGCATTGGGCAAGCTCCAACTTGCCGTGCACGGAATACGCGCCGAAGCGGGCCGTGTTAATTTAGCGACGGCGGTGCCGGTCAGGCCCCGATCCCGGCAGGTCCGTAAAACTATTGCCTTCGTGCCTCGAATGCGCATGCTCCAGAACGGATTGTTCTGTACGCGCCGACGGCGGCGCGCCGAGTGTTCCCGAGCCCCGCGGGATTGGCTGGCCGCGCGACTGGCGGCGATCACTGTCGCCGCGGCCGTGACGGTATCGGCCCGCTGCCGAAGTGTCTATACATGCGGCTCCATGCACGGCCGGCGCGGGCGCTCGCACCATGCGGATGGCACAGCGCATGGCAACCGCGCACAGCGCCGTTCTGCATGTGGGCACGAGCCGGATATCGAGGCGGAGATTTGGTCCAGATCCAGGTATCCTGCTCCAGGCGCCAGATGCGCCGCATTGACCCCTGCTGACACGAGCTGACCATCGATGATGGTGACAGTCAGCCCATCTCCATGCTGATTTCGGATGCCATGCCGCGTTCAGTATTCACTCGCCGCCACCTAAGCTTCAACGAGAGGCTTCCCCTCATCCACAAGCTGATGCGCTCGCTGGTGGGACACGCCGAGCGCAATGCCAACGTCCCGCAACGGTAGGCCCTGCTCGTGCAGGTGCCGGGCGGCGTTCCGGAGAAGCCTGGCTGCCTCGGACTGGTCGCGCGCCGCGCGCACGCAACGCCGCTGACTCGTCGAGTTCGCGCCGCAC
>NZ_JASIAL010000102.1:0-6951 GCF_030042015.1 Trebonia sp.
TGCGCCAGCCCGGCGTCGCCGCCGCGCGCGCCTGACCGCCAGCGCCTGCGCCTGGTCACCAGCCGCGCGCAGGCGGGCGCGGCGGACGCGAGCACGAGCAATCCGAGCAGGGCGAGCAAGGCGAGCCCGAGCACCTGCCACGGGCTCAGCGTGGCCGGCGTGACCGGGGCGGGCCCGCCGCCGTTGTCATTGCCGAGCTGGAGGCCCAGCCGCTGCTGCAGCGAGCTCCCGCTGCCAGGAAGGCTGGACGGGGTCTTCCCCGAGCCAGGCGATGTCTGCCCCGCGCCCGTCGGGAAGGCGCTGCTCGGCTGCAGCGTGTACGACGGCGAGGTCGCCGTGCCCTGCCCGCCCGCGCCCTGCGGGGTCGGCTCGAACCGCAGCCAGCCGAACCCCTGGAAGTAAAGCTCAGGCCAGGCGTGCGCGTCGTGCGTTGTGACCACGTAGACGCCGTTCACCGACGTCCCGCCGGTGAACCCGTAGGCGACACGGGACGGGATGCCGAGCAGCCGGGCCAGCACGGCCATGGCGAACGCGAACTGCTGGCAGTAGCCCTTGTAGGTGCGGGTCAGGAACGCGGTCAGCTGCTGGGCGTCGGTGACCGTCGGCGCGTCAAGGGTGTAGGTGAAGGCACCGCCGGTGAAATAGTCCTGCAGGGCCAGCGCCTCCTCGAACGGGGTCTTCGCCCCGGCCGCCTTCACTATCGACTTGGCGAGCCGGCGCAGCGAGTCGTAGGACGAAGGCACCTGCAGGTAGGGGCCGGCGATGTCCGGCGGCGGCGCCGCGGCGGCGTTGAGGGCCTGCGGCGTCGGCGACTCGCTGAGGCTGGTCACCGCGTAGGTGAGATCGGCCAGCTGTACTCCGTAGTCGAAGACCATCAGGGTGTTCGGGTCGGCCTTCAGGTCACCGGGCGCGGTTATCGCCGTGGCCGGGTAGGGGACGGGCAGCGCGGACAGCGCGTCCTGGCCGACCGCCGGGCTCAGCGTCACGTTGGTGCGCACCGTGGTCGCCCACGCCTTGTCCGCCTGCTCCGCCAGGCCCGGCGGGGCGGGCAGCCGCTGGCCGGCCGGAGCCAGCGTCGAGGGGGACGTGAGCTGCCACCCCGAGCTGGTCAGGTGGTCGAGCACGTAGATCTGGAAGTACTCAGCCGCGGAGTCAGAGGTGGTGTACTCGAAGACCTGCTGGGCCTGTGTTTCGTGCAGTTCCTGGCTGAGCTGCGTGTTCGGGTTGGGGAACCCCACGCCGGCGCCGCCGCCGGCTCCGGCCGTTCCGCCGATCCCCGGCTGCCCGCCGAACAGCCGGGTCACGTGCAGCCCCGGCACGAACAGCGGCAGGCACAGCGCAAGCGCCACCGAGGCGATGCCCACGCGCCGCCCTGCGGCGGCCAGCGCGCGGGTATCGGGAATCAGGTCAGGTCCGGGGTTCGGCCGCTCCCACTCCCTGATCCGGTCCCGGCCTTCGCTGCTCAGCAAGCCGAGGTAGCCGGCGGTGCCGAGGCAGAAGGTGATCGTCGTCCCCAGGGCGCTGCGCGAGACGCTGAGCGTGAACGGCTCCGTGTACAGCAGCAGCAGCGGCAGCCCCCCGAGGGCCGCGCTCTCGAGCCGTACCGCGATCAGGTCGGTGAGCAGCGCGGTCAGGCCGATGCCGCCGGCGGCGAGCAGCATCATGCCGGGCAGCTCGGGCACCGCGGGAGCGTACTTGGCCGACTCGGTGAAGCCGGCGCCTGCGAGGTCCCACAGCAGGCGCAGCGAGGTCGGCGTCGGCACCACGTCGCCCCACGACCGGGCAGCCTCGAACGTCACGTTCAGGTAGAGCAGGAGGCCCGCGAGTACGCCGGCCACGCAGACGGCGACAGGCAGCCGCCGCAGGCGGGTGAGCGTGCCCGCCACCGCGACCGCGCACACCGCCCCGGCGCCGGCGAAGAACCAGGCCGTGCCGAGGAAGATCGGGTACAGCGACAAGGAGGCCAGGATCGTCGCGGCGGCGGCGGCGGCCGTCCTGCGGTGACTGCCCATCGCTCAGCCCTCCGCCGCCCGGCCGGCGAGCGCGGCGCCGTCTGGCACGCCTGCGCCGGGCCCGCCCGCGCTTCCCCGATGCAGCTCCTGCCACGCCGCGGCGAGCCGGGCGCTGTCCGTCACGGTCGCGACCCGCCAGCCGGCGGCGGCCAGGACCTGGGCGGCCGCCGCGGTCGCGGCCTGGCTGTACTCGTGGTCCCCCGGCACAAGCAGCAGGGCTATCGCCGGCGCGGTCCCGCGCCTGGCCTCCGCGAGCTGCCTGGCCTGCCCGGCGGTCAGCAGCCCGAGGATCGCGATGATCTGGCCCCCGGCCGTGGCCAGCGCGTCGATGCCGAGGGTCAGCCCGCTCTCGCGGGAGGGGCGGATGACGGCGAGCGTGTCGAGCAGCGTGTCACGGAAGGTGCCCTGCCGCGGGACCTCCCCGAGGTCGGTCATCAGCCGGGCGTCGAACCCCTCGCCGGCCAGGTGCACCCCGATCGAGGCGGCCGCGGTGACCGCGAGCTCGAATGACACCGCCAGGCCGTGCGCGGAGCGCCTGGTGTCGAGGAACAGCGACGCGGTGTTGCGCCAGTACTGCTCCTCGCGGCGGACCATCAGCTCCCCGTACCGCGCGGTGGACCGCCAGTGCACCCGGTGCAGGCTGTCCCCGGTCTGGTAGGCGCGGGGGGCCACGTCGTCCTCGCCGCTTGCGGCGATGCTGCGCCTGCCGTGCTCGCTGTCGCCGAGCCAGTTGCCCGCGATCGGCGGGCGGCTCAGCGGGATGATCCGCGGGGTGACGATCAGCGTGCTCGTGCTCGTGAAGGAGCGGGTGATGGATACCAAGCCGAACGAATCGGCGACCCGCACCTGGAGCGGCCCGATCGTGTACCTGCCGCGCGTGTCGGGCCGTACCTGGTAGCGGAACTCCTTGCTGCCGGCGCTGCCGATCCCGTAGAGCACGAACCGCGGCCTGCTGCCGAGCGCGTACGGCACCGTGTCCTCGGCGAGCAGCAGCCCGGTGCGCAGCCGGGAGACGTTCGCCAGCCTGATCGTCAGCTCGGCCGGCTGGCCCGCGGGCACCCGGGCGGGGGTGACCCGGCGCACGCACGAGAGCCGGTAGCGGGCCCGCCCGGCGCCGAACGCGGACAGCAGCGGCAGCACGACAAGCAGCAGCCCGACGCGCAGCAGGTCAGGCTCGGGGATGAGCAGGCCGCAGGCCGCCGCCGCGAGGCCGGCCGCGACGAAGCACCTGCCTCGCGTGGTCAGCGCGCCGAACAGCTTGCGCATGACACCTCCCGGTCACGGATGGGGCAGCGGGAGCTCCGCGACGAGCCTCGCCACCACCTGCTCGGGGAGCTGGCGCTCGACCAGCGCCTCGGCGGTCGGCAGCAGCCGGTGGGCGAGCACGGGGCCCGCCAGGGCCTGGATGTCATCAGGGATCACGTAGTCCCTGCCGTCCAGCGCCGCCCGCGCCCGGCTGGCGCGCAGCAGGTGCAGCGCCGAGCGCGGCGAGGCGCCAAGGCGCAGCTCCGGTGCCGTCCGCGTCGCCGCCGCCAGGGCGATGATGTACTGCTTGACCTGGGCAGAAACCAGCACGCCGCGCACCGCGAGTATGAGCTCGCGCACGTCGGGTCCCGTCGCGACGGGCTTCAGCTGGTCGAGCGGAGAGGAGGACCCGTGGGTGTCCAGCATCTCCATCTCCGCGGTCGCGGTCGGGTACCCGATCGAGATGCGGGCGGTGAACCTGTCGCGCTGCGCCTCGGGCAGCGGATAGGTCCCCTCCATCTCCACCGGGTTCTGCGTGGCGATGACCATGAACGGCCGCTCGAGCTGGTACGTGGTGCCGTCCACGGTGACGTGGCGCTCCTCCATGGACTCGAGCAGCGCGGACTGCGTCTTCGGCGAGGCGCGGTTGATCTCGTCGCCGACGACGATGTTCGCGAAGACCGGTCCCGGCTTGAACTCGAAGTCGCGGCGCTCCTGGTTGTAGGCGCTCACCCCGGTGATGTCGCTTGGCAGCAGGTCGGGCGTGAACTGGACTCGCCGCACCGAGCAGTCGATCGATCTGGCCAGCGCCTTGGCCAGCATCGTCTTGCCCACCCCAGGGACGTCTTCGATCAGCAGGTGTCCCTCCGCGAGCAGGACGATGAGCGCGAGCCTGATCGCCTCGGCCTTCCCGTCGATTACGGACTCGATCGCCGTCCCAATCCGCTGTGCCGTCGTGACGAGATCATCAAGCGCCCGCTCGCGACCGCGCCCCGTATCGAGTACCAAACGCCCTCCTCGGCCGACCCGGCGCCTCCGGCGCGCTGACTTGTCGTCTAATGACAGTATGTCGTGCCGCACGCAGCGTGCCACGCCCTGTCCGCCGCACATCCGCCGCGCCCGCGCCGGTATTGCCCGGACTTGGCCGCGGTGCGGGACAGATTCTCTATTCCTCTATATCGCCGCCTCGCGGGCCGCTCATGCCAGTCGGCTGCCTGACACGCAGCTGCGCCTTATTTTTTATCCCTAACGTACCGTTGCGTCTCTCCAGCCTCCCGTGTTTCCGATAGGCGGCCGCCGCCCTCCGGCCGCCCCATCCGTATCCGTCCCGTGGCCCCGCTTCCCGGCCGCGCGCAATGCCGCCGCCCCGGCCGCGGCCACCCCGCGGCCGCGCCCTGCGCCGCCCCCGCCACCGACGCGTGCCTCGTAGCTACTGCCCTGTCACTATCGTCGCGCGCGCCTTGCCCGCCCCAGCCGTCACCGGCAGCTGGTGCCGCGTATTGGGCCAGTCGCGCCAACGGCCCGGCTCTATCGGGCTAGCTGCGCCACTGGCCCAATCGAGCTGCCGCCAGCGGCGTGGCGTCTGAGCAGGGGGGCATGGCGCGCCGGTGGGGCGAAGTGGGGGATCGCAGAAAGGAGCCGTGCGGCGCCTTTATTTCCCCCACTTTGCTCCACCCTAATTGACCTGCTGCTTTAGCGGGGACCGAGCGCGCTGACGGCGCTTTTCACTGTTGACGGTGGAGGAATGTGGAGTACAGTGGAGCGCGGTGGAGTGAGATATCTGTCGAAACACGCGCCCGCTGGGGGGTGGGGAGGTGAGCACCGGATGTTTCTCGGTACTCACGCGCCCAAACTGGATGAGAAGGGGCGGCTGTTCCTGCCGGCGAAATATCGCGACGAGCTCGCCGCGGGAGTCGTGATCACGAAGGGGCAGGAGCGCTGCCTGTACGTCTTCCCGCACGACGAGTGGGACAGGATCACCGGGGCACTGAGCGAGGCGCCGGTGACCGCCAAGTCGGTCCGTGACTACAGCCGGGTCCTGTTCGCGAGCGCCTCCGACGAGGTGCCCGACAGGCAGGGCAGGATCACCGTCCCGCCCGCGCTGCGCGGCTACGCCGGCCTGCAGCGGGACTGCGTCGTTATCGGGGCCAACACCAGGCTTGAAATCTGGGCTGCCCAGGCATGGGAGACCTACCTGGCCGCACAGGAGGATTCGTTCTCCGAAGCCGCGGAGGAGGTGCTGCCAGGGATCTTGTAAGCGGCTCCGGAGGTCCGGGTCATCGACCGCGGACCCATCCGGTGGCGGCCCCGGGTCAGCCCGGTGGCCATGGCTGTCCGGCGAGTCTCCGCCCGCGCCCGGGCTGCTCAGGCTGGCATCACTTCCCCGATGCCAGGCGGCGGCCGGCAACGGGCGCGGGGAGACCCGGCCGGACGGCAGGCAGGGCTAGGCGCCCTGCGGTGAAGGGCTAGGAGCCCAGTTTCCACGCAGCACTGCGAAGCGGAGGGGTCACGGTGGGCGATCGCGCCTATGGGCACGTGCCGGTGCTGGCCGGCCGGGTGACCGCCCTGCTCATGCCCGCGCTCACCGCCTCCGCCCCTGGTGGCCGTCCGCCCGTGCTCGTGGACGCCACGCTCGGCCGCGCCGGTCACGCGCGCGCCCTGCTCGCGGCCTGTCCCGGGCTGGTGCTCATCGGGATCGACGCCGACGCGACCGCCATCGAAGCCGGGCGCGAGCTGGCCGCGGACTACCCCGGCCAGGTGCGGCTCGCACACACGTCTTACGACCAGATCGCCGCCGTCGCCGCCGACGCCGGGTACCGCCGCGTCCAGGGGGTCCTGTTCGATCTCGGGGTGTCGTCACCGCAGCTGGACGACGCAAGCCGCGGGTTCTCCTACGCGCAGGACGCTCCGCTCGACATGCGGATGGACCAGTCCCGCGCCAGGACCGCCGCGGATGTCGTCAACGGCTACCCGGTCAGCGAGCTGGCGCGGGTGCTGGCTGAGTACGGTGAGGAGCGGTTCGCCCGGCGGATCGCCGAAGCCGTCGCCAGGGAACGTGCCAGGGAACCGGTCACCACGACGCTGCGGCTCAGCGCGATCGTCAAGGACGCCATCCCCGCCGCGGCGCGGCGCACAGGCGGCAACCCGGCCAAGCGAACATTCCAGGCGCTGCGCATCGAGGTGAACGACGAACTCGGTGCGCTGCGGCGTGCGCTGCCCGCCGCTCTCGACCTCCTCTCACCCGGCGGGCGGTTCGTCGCGCTCGCCTACCACTCGCTCGAGGATCGGCTGGTCAAACGGGAACTCACCGCGCGGACCGCCGACCCGGCTCCGCCCGGCCTGCCGGTGCGGGCGGGCGACATGCTGGCGGGGACCCGCCCGTCAGGGACCGCCCAGGCCGGACCGCTGTTCCGCCTGCTGACCAGGGGCGCGGAGCGCCCGGACGACGAGGAAGTGGCCGCCAATCCGCGCTCGGCATCGGCCCGGCTGCGGGCGGCAGAACGGATTCGCCCGGCATGAGCGAGATAGGGATGAGCGACAGGAGCCGATCCATGGAGACAAGCGAGCAGTGGCCGCGGGACGGCGCGGTCGCCGGCGGTGTCGGCACGATCACCCGCCTGGCCGCGGCGCGGGACGCCGGGCCTGAGCTGCGCGGCCGGCCGCGCCAGGAGGCTGCGCCGCGTGTCCGTCCGCG
>NZ_JASIAL010000526.1:0-6861 GCF_030042015.1 Trebonia sp.
GGGACGCGCGGCCGGCCCGGGCCGGCCCGGCAGCGCCGGCGGGGCGTCCGCGCCGTTGCGCGGCGGCGCCGCGGCGCCCGTGGCGACCGTCTCCGCCGCGGGCGGTGCCAGCCGCGCCAGGTCAAGGTCGGGGTCGGAGCCGTCGCCGGCCTCCGCCGCGTCGGCGGCCTCAGCCATGCTGACCGCCTTGCTGACCGACTGCGCCACCTCTTCCTCAAGCGACATGCGGGCGGCTTCCGCCGCGACGAGGCCCTGGACACCGTCCAGGATGTCGGTCAGCCTGCGGACCGTTTCCGCGTGCCGGGTGCTCAGCAGGTTGAGCCTGCGCTCGGCGCCGTCGTGGATGGCGGTGGCACGCGCGGTCGCCTCGTCAAGCACCTTCTTGGCCTGTGACTTGGCATTGGCGAGCGCGGCGTCCGCCTTCTTCCTGGTGTCGCTGGTGAGCCGGTCCGCCTCGGTCCGCGCGGCCGTGCGGGTCTTGTCGGCCTCGTTGCGCGCGGCGGAGATCGTCCGCTCGGCCTGCTCCTGCGCGGCGGTCAGCAACCGTTCGGCCTGCTCGCGCGCGTCGGCCCTGACCCGGTCAGACTCCTGCTGCGCCTCGCCGCGGAGCTTGGCGATGTCGTCGTCTGCCTTGCTCTTCTGGGCTCTCGCCTCGTCGTCGGCAAGCTTGAGGATCTGGGCGATTCGCTCGCTTACCTCCTCGTGCGCAGGCCTGCCCGATAGCGCCTGCTGGCGGACGGTGGAGAGCTCGCGGCGCAGGTGCTCGGTCTCGTCGAGCGTACGCGCGAGGCGCTGCTCGAGCTCGCGAATCTCGTTGTTGCGGCGTGCTACGAAGTCATCGACCTGGCGGCGGCTATAGCCGCGCATCTGCATCTCAAATTCTTCATGCAAGAGGTTCGGCAGGAGGTCACTATTTTCATTCATGGCATCACGAGAATCTTTGGGTCCAGGGATGGGTCGGCGGGAACGGTGTCCGGAGTCTAGCGGGGCCGGGCTTACCAGACAGCCCGGGTAATCGGGACGTGCCAGCGGACCGGCGCGCCGTCGGGCGACCGCGACCGCCAGCTGTCACGGGCAGCCGAACGCGACCGGTCATGCGACACCGGGACGTCTCGGATGTACGGGACGATCGTCGTGTATGGGAGCAGTCACCCATATGACTCTTCTCCGGTGAGACCACCGTCCGCAACCGAAACGGATGAGTGTCCCGTTATATCCGAACTTGGCACGTTCCAGGAAGTTGTCAAAGTTGGTTTTCGTGTCGTGACGATGTTACTGAGACCTAGTGCGACCGTGGGCATACCCCGGCAGCCTGGTCCCGAACCGTGACTTCGCGGGCGCGTACGGCCCGCGCGGGGGCGCCGCCGGCCGAAGTTCGTGGCGCGCATGCCGCGCACGGGGTAACCTGTAGTCAGGTAGTTACCCTCCGATAACCGGACATTGAGGATTCTTGCCGCATATTGGGACAGATGATGCGGCGGGGACCACTGGCCAATATGGCGAGCGCAGTTCCAGAGGTAATCAGATGTCCGATACCAGGACTGGAACGGATTCCGCGACGCATTCGCGGAATCGTTACACCGATGGCGGGTAAAACCGTACGCAAGGGTGGTGCGCGAATGGCCCCGATGGGTCATGCGGAGGAATGGTGTCACGACGTAACCTGGACAGCGGGCGAGATAGTACCCCGTCAACGGAGGTGAGCACGATTCCCAGGCAGGTCGATCTTCGTGTTCACGACGACGTGGCCTTGGACGAGATCGAGCTCTACGCCGAGGTGCTCAGCGCGGTGGCGGCCAGCGACGGGCCGCTCTCCCCGACGGAGCTGGACGCCGTGCTCGGCGTGCGGCGCGTCTGCGGCTGCGCTTCCTGAGCGCGCCGGTACATGACGTCGGTGCTCCACCGGCGCAGTCCCAGGGCCGTGTACATCCGGATGGCCGCCGCATTGGACTCATCGACGTAGAGCATCACCTCGGCCAGGCCGCGGTGCTGCAGGTGCGCTAGGCCGGCGAGGGTCAGCGCCCGCCCGAGGCCGCCTCCCTGCTCCGCCGGGTCGACGCCCACCACGTACACCTCGCCGATAGGCGCGCCCCCGTGCTCCGCCTCGTGCACCTTCGTCCAGTGGAAGCCGGCCAGCGTGCCGTCGCGCTCGGCGAGGAAGAAGCCCTCCGGGTCGAACCAGGGCTCCGTCTCGCGGAGCTCCAGGTCTTGCCTGGTCCAAGACCCCTGTTCGGGGTGGCCGGCGAACGCCCGCCGGTTCACCCGCAGCCAGGCCTCCTCGTCATGTCCTGGCCGGAACGTGCGGAAAGTGATCCCCGCCGGGAGGACCGGGCTCGCGACCGCCGCCCCGGCCAGCGACATGCGCATCTGCCACAGCGCGCGGAACCGGGTAAAGCCGGCCGACCGGGCCAGTGCCGCGGCGCCGGGCAGGTCGCCGTGCGCCCACAGCCGGATGCCGTGGCCGTCCGCGCCGGCGGCAAGCGCGGCGATGAGCGCGGTTCCGTGCCCCCTGCGGCGGTGGGCCGGGTGCACGACGAGTTCGCCGCTCATGTCGCCGGCCCCCGGGCCCTCCTCGCCGGCCGGGTCGAGGTGCGCGTAGCCTGCCGCCGTTTCCCGGCCTTGCTCGCCTTTCCCCCCTTTCCCCCCTTCCCCGCCTTGCTCGCCGCTATCCGCGTCGCGCGCGTAGAGCAGGAGGTCGCGCGAGCGCTCCGCGCTGCCGTGCCGCACGTGCAGCAGGACATGCTCCGACAGCGGCGCGACCCCGTCCGCCTGCCCGGCGGCCTCGGCCAGCTCGAGCACAAGGGCGGCCTGGCCGGGCGGGAGGGGTCCGTCAACGATGCGGGACGCGGCCCCGGTCACTGGTCCGCCGCGATCGCGGCGGACGGGTCCGACGTGAGCGCCGCGCTGGCGCCGCGCTCCTCGGGCACGCCCTTCACCGGCACGAACCGGTAGCCGACGTTGCGGACCGTGCCGATGAGCGCCTCGTGCTCGGGGCCCAGCTTGGCGCGCAGCCGCCGGACGTGCACGTCCACCGTCCTGGTGCCGCCGAAGTAGTCGTAGCCCCAGACTTCCTGGAGCAGGTGGGCACGGGTGAACACGCGGCCAGGGTGCTGCGCGAGGAACTTCAGCAGCTCGAACTCCTTGAAGGTCAGGTCGAGCACGCGGCCCCGCAGCCGCGCCGAGTACGTGGCCTCGTCGATCGCGAGGTCGCCTGACCGGATCTCGTCTGGCGCGTCCGCGGCGGCACGCATGGCGCGGCGGCCGGTGGCCAGCCGCAGCCTGGCCTCCACCTCCGCGGGGCCGGCGGTGTTCAGGATCACGTCGTCAGCGTTCCACTCGGCGCTGACCGCGGCCAGCCCGCCCTCGGTGACGATGGCGAGCATGGGGCAGTCGAGGCCTGTCGTGTGCAGCAGCCGGCAGATACTCTTGGCATGTGCCAGGTCGCGCCGCGCGTCAACGAGCACGACGTCCGCCGGCGGCGCCTCCACCAGCGCGGAGGCGTCGGCGGGCAGCACCCGGACCGAATGCAGCAGCAGGCCGAGGGCCGGCAGAACCTCCGCTGAAGGCTCGAGAACACCTGTCACCAACAGCAGTTCGCTCACCTGGTGCCTCCTCCGGTCTTGCGGCGCATGAACGCCATCATCCTCTGTATAAACACAAAGGGGACCCGGAGGCAACATCGCCCAGGTCCCGTTGAGGTGAGAATAACCGATATGGCCAAGGTCACGATCAGGTACTGGGCCGCTGCCAAGGATGCCGCGGGTGTGCCCGAGGAAACCGTGGACGCGGCGTCGCTCGCCGATGCGCTTGCCGCGGCTGCGGCTGCCGCCCGCCCGGAAACCGGGAGCCGGTTGCGGGACATCCTCGCGCGGTCGTCGTTCCTCGTGAACGCCAACCCTGTGGGCCGCGCCGCGAAGGAGTCGGTCATCCTCGACGACGGCGCGGTCATAGAGGTACTACCCCCGTTCGCAGGCGGATGATCCCGCTGGCCGGCGAGCACCGACGGCCGCGTCCGGGCGCACCGGACACGAGCAATGGCCACGTCTAGTTACGGAACGCCCCGGTCCGGTTGCCTTGCGGTGGCTCGGGCGGGTATATCGGGGAGGACCCGTCCGAGCCATGGACCCAAGGAGCCCGGTCCAGTGACCGCGAGCAACGAGCCCGGCAGAACCGGGCAGGAAAATCCTCCTGGCGAGGTGAACCGGCCGGGAGCCGGCAACGTTCTACCCAGTGTGCCGAGCGCTGGAACGGCCCCCGGGCAGGAACGACTGGCCGATGAAGCGTTTGTCAGGGCGCTGTACGCCGAACACGGCGGCGCCCTGCTGCGGTATTCGCTGCACCTGACCGGAGGTGACAGGCAACGGGCGGAGGACCTAGTGCAGGAGACCATCGTGCGGGCGTGGCGCCACCCGGATGCGCTCTCCGACCGGCCGGCGCGGCCGTGGCTGTTCGCGGTGGCCCGCAACCTGGCGGTCGACGCCTACCGGGCGCGCCAGTCCCGGCCGGCCGAGGTCGGCCAGGCCGTGCTCGACACGCTGCCCGCCGACGACGACGCGGACCGCACGCTCGAGTCGTGGGCGGTGGCGGAGGCCCTCGCCTCGCTGCGGCCCGACCACCGCAAGGTGCTCGTGGAGACCTACTACCGCGGGTGCTCGGTGGCTGAGGCCGCGGCCACCCTCGGGATACCGGCAGGAACGGTGAAATCGCGTACGTTCTACGCGCTGAAGGCGCTCAAGCTGGCACTTCAGGAACGGGGACTAGCGCCATGACCCAGGCGATGGACTGCTCGGAGGCGCGGCTGTCGCTCGGCGTCTACGTGCTCGGCGCCATCGACCCCGCCGAGCGCGCGCTGGTGGACGCCCACCTGGCCAGCTGCCGCGACTGCCGGGACGAACTCGCGGGGCTCGCGGGGCTGCCGGCCCTGCTCGCCCGGGTCGGCAAGGAGGAAGCCATCGCCCTGGCGGCTGACGACGGGCCGTCGGCCGTGGACGAAGAGCCCCCGCCGCGCGAGCTGCTCGCCACGGTGGTCGACCTGACCGCGGCCCGTCGGCGCCGGCGCCGCTGGCGCGACGCCGGGCTGGGGCTGGCTGCCGCCCTCATCATCGCGGCCGGCGTGTTCGGCGGCCTGCGGGCCACCTCAGCACCCGCGCAGCCGAACCAGTACGCCGCCGGTGTCGCCGTCGGCCCGTGGGAGACCGCGACCGGGCAATCGCAGGGCATGACCGTGACCGTCTCGTACCGGCCGATGGGCTGGGGAACGCAGCTCGAGGCCAAAGTGAGCGGCATCCCGATCGGCACCAGGTGCCAGATGTGGGTGCTCGGGCCGGGCAACAGCCGCGTCCTCGCCGGCAGCTGGGTCACCGACCACAGCGAAGGCCAGGTGTGGTACCCCGCGTCGGCCGCGGTGAATGGCAACTACGTGCAGGCGTTCGTGATCACGGTCGGCGCCACGCGGTCGATCACGGTCACGGCCTGAGCCTTGCGCGCGCCGCGGGAATACCGCGCCGAGCCGCGAGCGCTGGAACGCGTATGGTAGCTGGCCTGATCGTGCTCGCGGCGGTGCTGGCTGCGGCTTCGGCAGTGGGCGTGGGCATTCGCGCGCGCAGCGGGCGGTTCCGGCCGCGGACGTCGCTGCCCGGCCTATCCCCGACGACCGTCACCCAGGACGGCCCCGGGCAGGCACGGTCACCCGCCGGCGACCAGCTGACCGTGGCCGACCTCGGCGCGGCGCTTGGCGAGCGGGCCACCCTGGTGCAGTTCTCCACCGAGTTCTGCCGCTACTGCGGGCCGACCCGCGAGCTGCTCGCGGAGGTCGCGGGGGCACGAGACGGAGTGGCGCTCATCGAGGTCGACGCGGCGCGGCGGCTGGACCTGGCGCGGCGGCTGAACGTGCTGAGCACGCCGACGGTCTTCGTGCTCAGGCCCGACGGCTCGATCGCGCAGCGGGCCTCGGGGCTGCCGCGCAAGTCCGACGTGCTCGCGGCGCTCGGCAGCGTCCTGGGCGGCGGCGCCTCTTGAATTTCCCACTAAATTGGGCGACAATTGTGCCCACGTTCGCCGGCCGGGGAGTGACAGCAGGGCCGCTGGTGAATAGCATCTGGTACGTGTCTTCGAGCGCAGCGCAGATGCTGACCAAGCGGCGTGCTGTCGATTTCTGCCGGGTGGCGACCGCGATCTGTCGGCCCCCGGCCGCGTCTGCTGCTGCCTAGCCTGGCGGGACGAGGCCGCGGGCGGGCAGAGAACATGATCAATCTCACCTGCGCCTGGGAGCATCACCATGAACATCGATCCACGAGGGCCGCGTTTCGGCGCGGCGATCACGACCGTGGTGCTCGCGATCGTGCTGGTCACGGGGAGCGGATGGCTGCTGTTCGCGCAGACGCTCGTGTTCGCCGTCGGGGCGCTCTTCGGCCTGCGCTACGCGCCCTACGGCTTCATCTACCGCTACCTGGTCCGGCCGCGGCTCGGACCACCGTCGAGGACGGAGGCGGAGGCCCCGCCCCGGTTCGCGCAGGGGGTAGGCATGGTGATCGCCGGGATCGGCGCCATCGGCTTCGCGATCGGCGCGACCGTGGTAGGGATCGTCTTCGCCGCGCTGGCCCTGGCCGCGGCGTTCCTGAACGCCGCCTTCGACCTCTGCCTCGGCTGCCACATGTACCTACTCATACAACGGATCCGGCCAGCCCGTAGGGCCGGCCGCACAGGAAAAGAGGTTTCCACGTCATGAGCCGTTCCGATGTCCTAGTCGACGCCGACTGGGTCGAAGCCCGTATCGGAGAGCCCGGAGTCGTCATCGTCGAGGTCGACGAGGACACCAGCGCCTACGACAAGGGCCACATCCCGAGCGCCATCAAGATTGAC
>NZ_JASIAL010000527.1:0-4734 GCF_030042015.1 Trebonia sp.
ATCAGCAGGATGTTCATCGCGCCGACCGACGGGCTGCCCGAGATCACGTTCGAGCCGCCGATGCCGTCGACCTGGCTCTTGACGTAGTAGGCGAAGCCGCTCACCACCATGACCAGCGAGGCGAGCACGCAGCCGAGCGCGTATCCGGTCTTGGCGGCGATCGCCCCGCCGTGCCCGCTGAACATCGCCATCTCCTCCGGTCTGGCTTATCACCATCGTGCGGAAGACTACCTGCTTCAGCTGAGGGAAAGCTTAGTTGTAAGGATCTCGCTTCAAGCAGTGTCGCCGCAGGTGCCCTGGGCTGGGTCTTTACCACCCGGGACCGCCCGATATGTGACGCGCGGGGCCGTCGCGCGAAACAGACGGTCATCGATTGGGGCGTTCTTAGGACTCGATGCATTAATCTCTGCAGCAATGACCACATCTCCCGGGCAGGAGCCCAGATCCGGGCCTGCGCGCGGCGGCCTCTCCCGGCCGGCGCCACGCGGGGCTGATCCCGGACGGCCAGCCGGCGCCGCAGGCGCCCCAGGCGCCCCTAGTGCCCCCGACGCCCACGGTAACGGCTCGGGGCGGGGCTCGGCCGGGTCAGGCCGGGGCGGGGCCGAGCGCGGACGCGGCGGCGACAACGGCGCTCCCTCCGGTCGGACGGCCGCGGGTAACAATGCCTACCCCTGGCGATACCCCAGGGTGTCGCAGCGCGCCAGCGGGGGCCAGGGCGGTAGCAACCCGGGCGGCACCGACCCGCGCTTTGCAGGTCGCAGCGGTCCCGGCCAGCCCGGGCCAGGGCCGCGCGAGCGGGGTTCCCCGGCAGGCCGGAATCCCGGCCAAGCCGGCGCCGGGCGCGGGTACCCGGGTACCGGCGGCAGCGACGGCGGGTTCGGGGCCAGGCGGCAGGGTCCGCTGCTGCGCTGGATAGGCGCGCTGCCCCCCTTGGCCGCGGTCTGCGTCGTGGCGGGCGCCGCCGTGCTCGGCGCGATCGGCACGCTGGTGACCGGCGGCGAACCGGGCCGCCTGCTCGACCTGTTCATCATCGTGGGCTGCGTCGTCGCCGCGCTCGGCATCCGGCGGCGCGCCAGCTACGTGCTGATCCCGCTGCCCGCCCTCACGTTCTTCCTCGCCGCCGTGCTGACCGGGGCCGTGCGCGATAGGAGCCTGGACACCTCGAAGGCCGCGCTGGCCGCCAGCTTCCTGCAGTGGATCGCCGATGTCTTCTTCGGGATGTGCGCCGCGACCATCCTGGTCCTGGTCATCGCAGGCGGCCGCTGGCTGGTCGCGAGGCAGTTCGTTTCCGGGCGCTTCCTGGCGTCCGCCGCCGGGTCCGGCGGCGGACGCCAGCCCGACGCCGTGCGTGCGCCGGGGCAGCGCGCCTCCCGCGAACCGCGGACTCCCAGGTACATCGACCCGTGGGGCGCCGCCGACGCGCGCGACCCCCGGCTGCCACGCGAGCGCGGCCAGCGCGGCGGGCAGCGCGATCGACGGGATTCCCGGGATCCCCAGGATCCCCAGGGCACCAGACGCCAGCGGGCTGCCCGCGATCCGCGCGACCCGTGGGCCCAGCGCTGAGCGCCATGCCCACGGCCGGTCAAGCCGGGTGCTAGAGCTTCTCCAGCGGCGCGTACCGCAGGACCAGGTGCTTGACCCCGTACTCGCCGCCGAAGTCGATCTTGGCTTCTGCCTGGTCACCGTACCCGTCCGCGGACACCACGGTGCCGAGCCCGAACTTGTCGTGTGTCACCCGGTCGCCGGGCGCGAGGACCGGAACGGCCCTGTTGCCCACGGAGGTAACCCCTGACCGCGACGCCATGCGCTCGGACGCCGGCGACGCCGCCGCGGCGGCGGCTATCGCGTCGCGCCGCCACTCGATCAGCGACGACGGGATCTCGGACAGGAACCGCGACGGCGTGTGGAACGCCGGGCGCCCCCACCAGTTCCGTGCCGCGGCGCGGGTCAGGTACAGCCGCTGCTTGGCCCGGGTGATCCCCACGTAGGCGAGCCGCCGCTCCTCCTCAAGCTCGCGCTGGCTGGTCAGCGACCGCTGGTGCGGGAACACCTCCTCCTCCATGCCGGTCAGGAACACCACGGGGAATTCCAGGCCCTTGGCGGTGTGCAGCGTCATCAGCGTCACCATGCCGCCGTGCTCCTCGCCGTCCGGTATCTCGTCCGCGTCCGCGACAAGCGCGACCCGCTCGAGGAAGTCGGCGAGCGTGCCATCCGGGGTCGCGCCGTCGAATTCGCGCGCCACCGACACCATTTCCTGCAGGTTCTCCACCCGGGTGGCGTCCTGCAGGTCTGGTGAGGTCTCCAGCGACACCTGGTAGCCGGTCCGGTCGAGCACCGCCTCCACCAGTTCGGCGACCGGGCCGCCGGCGGCGGCCTGCTCGCGCAGGTCGTCGATCAGCGCGTTGAACCCAGCGATCGCCGCCGCGGACCTGGCCGCCAGGCCCGGCACGTCGTCCGGCGTGCGCAGCGCCTCGGCGAACGAGACGCGCTCCCTGGCGGCGTAGCCGGCCACGTACTCTTCGGCCCGCTCGCCGATGCCGCGCCTGGGCACGTTGAGCACCCGGCGCAGCGACACCTCGTCCGCCGGGTTGGCGATCAGCCGCAGGTAGGCCAGCAGGTCGCGCACCTCGCGCCGCTCGTAGAACCGGACGCCGCCGACCACCCGGTACGGCAGCCCGACCCGGATGAACACTTCCTCGAACACCCGGGACTGCGCGTTCGTCCGGTAGAAGACCGCCACCTGGCCGGGGGTCGCCGCGCCCTCGTCGGTGAGCTTGTCCACCTCCTCGGCGACGAACGCCGCCTCGTCGTGCTCGCTGTCGGCGACGTAGCCGACGATCGGCGGGCCGGCGCCCGCGTCGGACCACAGGTTCTTCGGCTTGCGGCCGGGGTTGCGCGACACGACCGCGTTGGCCGCGGCCAGGATGTTCTGCGTCGACCGGTAGTTCTGCTCGAGCAGGATCACGGTCGCGTCCGGGTAGTCCTGCTCGAACTCGACGATGTTCCTGATCGTCGCGCCCCTGAAGGCGTAGATGGACTGGTCGGCGTCACCGACCACGCAGAGCTCTGAGGGAGTCACCACCTCATCGGAGTCGGGTGACGTGCCAGAGGCGGCCCGGCCCGTTCGGGATGAGAAAAGACCTGAACCACCCGAGACCAGCTCGCGGACCAGGACGTACTGGGCGTGGTTGGTGTCCTGGTACTCGTCCACGAGCACGTGCCTGAAGCGGCGCCGGTAGGCCAGCGCGACGTCCGGGAAGGCCTGCAGCAGGTTGACCGTGATCATGATCAGGTCGTCGAAGTCAAGCGCGCCGGCCGCTGCCAGGCGGCGCTGGTACTCCGCGTAGGCCTCCGCGACCGCCTTCTCCCGCGCGGTCCTGGCGCGGGAGACGAACGACTCGTAGTCGGTGAGCTCGTTCTTGGCGTTCGAGATCTGCGCCGCGACCGCCTTCGGCGGGTACTGCCTCGGGTCGAGTTCGAGCTCGCGGCAGACCAGCGTCATCAGCCGCTGCGAGTCCGCGGCGTCGTAGATCGAAAAGCTCGCCGGGTAGCCGAATCGCTTCGCCTCCCTGCGCAGGATCCGCACGCACGCGGAGTGGAACGTCATCACCCACATCGCGCGGGCGCGGCGATCGCCGACCAGGTGCGCGACCCGGGCGGCCATCTCGCCGGCCGCCTTGTTGGTGAACGTGATCGCCAGGATCTCGCCAGGCGGGACGTCCCGCTCGGCCAGCAGGTAGGCGATGCGGTGGGTCAGCACCCGCGTCTTGCCCGAGCCCGCGCCGGCCACGATGAGCAGCGGACCGCCGGCATGCACGACGGCAGCGCGCTGCTGCGGGTTGAGGCCGTCGAGAAGGGCCGACTTGGCTCCGCCAACAGGGGAATTCGACGTCGCGGTCGAGGGCATGGCTATAAGCCTAGGCGCACCGGCCGACAAAAGGCGGCGCGGCGCGGCCTTAGTGCCCGCTTTGTGGCTGCCACCTGCGGAAATCGATGACCAAATGTACCGATTTGGCCACGATCCAGTGTCGTTACGCGGTATCGTGTCCTTCTCCTACCCGAACCCGCAGGGGGTCTCATGGGATCGCGCGGTCGGTCCATTCGGCTCAGAATCTCCTTCCTGGTTGCGATTCCGCTGATCACCATGCTCGGCCTGTTCGGGTATGTGGCGTACACGTCGGTGACGAACTGGCTGAACCTGGACCGGGCGCCGAACCTCATCGATGCCACCGCCGAGCCGATGACGAACTTCGTCAACCTGCTGCAAAGCGAGCGCCGCGCCGCGGTCGTGTACCTGTCGCAACCAGACGCGGCGAACCTCAGCGCCTACCAGAGCGCGGTCACGACCACGAGGAACGGCGAGGTGTCGCTCACGGCGGCGCTCAACTCGGCGGGCACCAAGGACAGCACGACCCCGCAGGAGACCGCCGGCATCGCCACGATGACCTCGGCCCTGGGCGGCCTGCCCGCGCTGCGCACCGAGGTCACCGACAGGGTGCTGACCCCGCTGAACGCGCTCGCGGCCTACACCGGCATGATCGCCGACCAGGGGGCGGTGCTGCAGGCCGAGGCGAGCAGCATCGCGGACGCGACCGCCGTCGAGCAGGGCCTCGGGCTGATCTCCGCGGTCAACACCCAGGAGGACGTGTCGGAGCAGGACGCCGTGCTGGCGGGAGCGCTCGCGAGCGGATCGCTGACCGCCGCCGACCGGGTGGCCTTCAGCCAGGCCGCGGG
>NZ_JASIAL010000528.1:0-3532 GCF_030042015.1 Trebonia sp.
GCCCCCCAGCCGCCCCGAGCGCCCCAGCCGCCTCAACGGACCCAGCAGGCCGCGCCGGCCGCGCTGGATTCTCGCGCGCCGCGCCGACCCGGCCCGCCGGCTCGGCGTCACGCTGCTCGCCATCTCGTTCGTGCTCACCCTGTTCGCCGGCCGCCTGGTGCAGATCCAGGGCATGGAGTCCGGCATATACCGGTACAAGGCCGCGGCGGAAAAGCTCACGACGCTCACGCTGCCCGCGCTGCGCGGCACCATCTACGGGGCGAATGGCCAGATCCTGGCGATGACGGTGGAGACGTACACGGTGACCGCCGACCCGCCGCAGATCCCCGCCGCGGACAGGCCGGGCGTCGCGGCCAGGCTGGCCGGCCCGCTCGGCATGCCCGCGCAGCAGATCCTCACGCTGCTGCGCCACCCCACGTCGCCGGACTACGTCGTCCTCGCCAAGAACCTGCCCGCCGCGCAGGGCGACAAGGTCAGCGCGCTCGCCATCACCGGCATCTACCTGACGGCCAGCTACGCCAGGGCCTACCCGGACGGCGACGCGACCGCCAACGTCGTCGGCTTCACCAACGTCAGCCAGTCCGGCGTGATCAGCGGCCAGGCGGGCATCGAACTTGAGTACAACAAGCTGCTGTCCGGCACGCCGGGCAGCGAGCAGGTCGAGATGAGCACGGACGGCCAGCCGATCCCGCTGGCCGGCAGCACGGAGACGCCGGCGCGCAGCGGCACGGGCATCCGGCTCACGATCATCCCGGCGCTGCAGTACGCGGCGCAGCAGGCCTGCCAGCAGCGGGTGCAGCAGATGCACGCCAAGCAGTGCACGGTCGTGATCATCCAGCCGAAGACCGGGTACATCCTCGCCATGGCCCAGTGGCCGACCTACAGCCAGTCCACGCTGGCCAGCGCGGCCGACGCCACCGACCTGCCGGTGCAGGACGTGTTCCAGCCCGGGTCGACCGCGAAGGTGATCACCGCCGCCGCCGCGTTCGAGCACGGCGGCCAGACGCCGATGAGCTCGTACTACATCCCCTACCAGATCTACGAGGGCGGCCAGTGGATCCGCGACGCCGAGTGGTCGCCCGGCGAGCACTACACGATCGCGGGGATCATCGCGAACTCGAGCAACGTCGGCATGTCCCAGGTGGTGCAGCACGTCTCGCCCCAGGTCCAGTACGACTACCTGCGCGCGTTCGGGCTCGGCGAGCCGTCCGGCCTGAACCTGCCGGGGGAGAGCGCGGGCATCCTGCCGCCGCCGTCGCAGTGGGCGGCCGACGAGCGGTACACGCTGTCGTTCGGCCAGGGCGTCGCGGTGACCGCGGTGCAGATGGCCAGCGTGTACGCGACGATCGCCAACGACGGCGTCCGGGTGCAGCCGACGCTCGTCGAGGGCACCGTCAGCCCCAGCGGGCAGTTCACCCCGGCGGCGCCGTCGCCGAGCCGCCGCGTGATCCAGCCGAAGACGGCGCGCGAGCTGATCTCGATCCTGCAGCAGGTGCCCGCCGTCGACGAGACGGCGGACCAGCCGTGGGGCATCATCCCCGGCTACGCGGTCGCCGCCAAGACCGGCACCTCGCAGGAGGCCGGCCCGGGCTGCGCGCTGTGCGAGTACGGCTCGAGCTACATCGGGATGGCGCCAGGCAACGACCCGCAGGTGGTCGTGGCGGTGAACGTGCAGGACCCGAACCCCAAGTACGGGTATTACGGTGACGTCGTCGCGGGCCCGGTGTTCTACAACGTGATGAAGTTCGCGCTGGCCACCCTGCAAATACCGCCCGATGGGGCGGTTGCACCGTATGTCCGGCTCAATGCGCCCTGATTTTGGATACCCTCTGGGCGTGATCCGACCCGCACACCTGGCGCCGCGGCCCCTGTCCGGGCTGGCGGAACTGCTGGGTGTGGGCAGAACAGGGCCCATCCCGAACGATCCCGGGCGCCTGTCCGGCGTCACGCTTGACTCCCGCCAGGTGCGGCCTGGCGACCTGTACGCCGCCCTCCCCGGTGAACACACGCACGGCGCGGCGTACTGCGATCAGGCGGTGGCCGCCGGCGCGGTGGCGATCCTGACCGATCCCGGCGGCCGCGAGCGCGCGGCCCGCAGCGGCGTGCCTGTGTTCGTCGTCTCGTCGCCCCGGGACCGGCTCGGTGACGTGTCGTGCTGGATCTACGGCGATCCGAGCACCCGGATGACGATGGTCGGGGTGACCGGAACCAGCGGCAAGACCACGACCAGCTACCTGGCCGAGGCCGGGCTGCGCGCCGCCGGTCACGTGACAGGGCTGGTCGGCGGGGTGGAGATCAGGATCGGGCCTGAGCGCGTCAAGAGCGCGCTGACCACCCCGGAGGCGCCGGAACTGCAGGCGCTGCTCGCCGTCATGGCCGAGCGCGGGGTCACCGCCGCGGCGATGGAGGTGTCCAGCCACTCGCTGACGCTTGGCCGCGTGGCGGGCACCAGGTACGACGTGGCGGTGTTCACCAACCTGTCGCAGGACCACCTGGACTTTCATGCCGGATTCGAGGACTATTTCCAGGCCAAGGCGAAGCTGTTCACCCCGCGGTACTGCGCGGTGGGCGTGGTCAACGTGGCGGACAGGTACGGCCGCAGGCTGGTGTCGCAGGCGTCGGTCCCGGTCGTCACGTTCTGCGCTGACGCCACTTCCGGCGCTTTCTGGAACGCGGACTGGCGGGCCGCGGACGTGCGCTGCGGCGCCGACGGCTCGGCCTTCCGCGTGGTCGGCCCCGGTGGCGTCGAGGCGGACGCGTCGCTGAGCCTGCCCGGGCCGTTCAACGTCGCCAACGCGCTCGGCGCGATCGTGGCGCTCGTTGAAGCAGGCGTCCGGCTCGAGGACGCGGTCGCCGGCGTGGCCGGCTGCCCGGGCGTGCCCGGCCGCCTCGAGCGGGTGGCGGGCGGCCCTGGCGCAGGACCCGACGCGTTCGTCGATTACTCCCACAAGCCAGGCGCGGTCGAGGCGGTGCTGCGGGCCCTGCGCTCGGTGACCGCGGGCGACCTGGTGATCGTGCTCGGCTGCGGCGGCGACAGGGACCGCGGCAAGCGGCCCCTGATGGGCGCCGCGGCCGCGCGGCTGGCCGACGTGGCGGTGTTCACCAGCGACAACCCGCGTTCTGAGGATCCGCTGGCCATCCTCGCCGAGATGCTGCAGGGGGTGCTCGGGATCCCGCGGGAGGAGCGGGCCCGGGTGATCATCGAGCCGGACCGGGCCGCCGCCATCGGCCTGGCCGTCGCCATGGCCGGCAAGGGGGACGTCGTGCTCGTGGCCGGCAAGGGGCACGAGACTGGCCAGTACGCGGGGGACAGCGTGCTGCCGTTCGACGACAGGGAGGTCACCGCGGCCGCGCTCGCCCGGCGGGCCGCCCCGGGCGGCGGAGACCTGGCATGATCCCGCTCACGCTGGCCGAGATCGCCGCGCTCGCCGGCGGCGCGCTCGCCGGGGGCGCCGATCCGGGCGCCGTGGTCACCGGACCGGTCGTGATCGACTCCCGCCGAGCCGCGCCAGGCGGCCTGTTCGCCGCGCTG
>NZ_JASIAL010000529.1:0-12525 GCF_030042015.1 Trebonia sp.
TCCCGGCCGACGACGGCGCGGCCGGCGACGGCGACGGCGCCCCCGGCGTGCGGGCGTCCGCGCCCGAGGCCACGGTTATCCCGGCCCCAGGCGTAAGCCCGGTGACGGCCGGACCGCCCGCGCTGCGGGCGACGGGCGTCGGCGTCCGCTTCACCGGCGTCATCGCGCTTGAGGACATGACCATGGAGGTCCCCGCGGGCTCGGTGAGCGGGCTGATCGGCCCGAACGGCGCGGGAAAGACCACGTTCGTCGACGTGGTGTCGGGGTTCATCAGGAACTACGCCGGCACCGTCGAGATAGCCGGGCGCACCATCGATGGGCTCCTCGTGCACCAGCGCGTGCGCGCCGGGGTCCGCCGCACGTTCCAGCAGGAACGGACGATTCCCGAGCTCACCGCCGGGGAGTACGTCCGCGTCGCGGCGCGGCGGCGCATCTCCATGCAGGAGGTCGCCGACGTGCTCGAGTTCATCGGCGGACCGTCCCCCTACGACCGGATCGCCGACATCGACGTCGGGACGAGGCGACTGCTCGAGATCGCCGGATGCATCGCGGCGCGCCCGAAGATCGTGCTGCTCGATGAGCCGACCGCCGGGCTCGCCGAGGCGGACTCGCTCGCGGTCGCCGCGCGGGTATCGCAGGTGCCGGACGTCTTCGGCTGCGCGGTCCTGCTCATCGAGCACGACATGGAGGTCGTGCGGGCCTGCTGCTCGCACGTCACGGTCATGGACTTCGGCAAGAAGATCGCAGAGGGCCGGCCCGAGGACGTGCTGAAGATGGACACGGTGGTGGCCGCCTATCTCGGGACCGCCGACAAGGCCGCAGTGATCGAGCGATGACCGCCGACAGCCAGGCGCCGGCCCCGGCCGGAAGCCAGAACGGGCACGCCAGCCGCGGACTCACCGTCGCTGAGCTCGTCGTCGAGCGGGACACGTTCCCGATCGTCCGCGGCGTCTCGTTCGACGTGCCGCCCGGGGAGGTGACGGTCCTGCTCGGCATCAACGGCGCGGGCAAGACGACATTGCTCGAGGCGATCTCCGGGATCATTCCCGCGGCCAAGGGCACGATCGAGCTCGACGGGACCGGCATACGCAAGGCCACCAGGCGCGAGCGGGTCCGCCGCGGCCTCGGCCACGTAGAGCAGGGGCGGCGGATCTTCCGCGACCTCACCACCGAGGAGAACCTGCTTGTCGCGGGGCGCGAGGACTGGTCCATTGACGAGGCGTTCGCGCTGTTCCCGCTGCTTGAGCCGCGGCGGAAGACGCGGGCTGGGCTGCTGTCAGGCGGCGAGCAGCAGATGCTGGTCGTCGCCCGTGCGCTGGCCGTCCGCCCGAAGATCCTGATGGCCGACGAGCTGTCGCTTGGCCTCGGTCCCAGCATCGCCACCGCCCTGGTGACCACGATGCGGGCACTGGCCGACGCTGGCCTGGGAGTCCTGCTTGTCGAACAGTTCGCCGCCCTGGCCCTCCAGGTCGGCGACCGGGCTCATGTGCTCAGCCAGGGACGGTTTGCCTACAGCGGCCCGTGCCAGGTGCTCAAGGACGACCCAGGCATCCTCAAGCGCGCCTACCTCGGCGAATAGGAGAAAGGACAGTGATGGCCCGGATGCAACCAGCGACCGACGACACCCGCTCGATGGTCGGCATGTGGCGGCAGATGCTGCGGATCCGACGGTTCGATGAGGCCGCCAGCCGGCTGCTGAGATCCGGGCAGATGCCGGGCGTCCTCCACCTGACCACCGGGCAGGAGGCCGTCGTGGCTGGGAGCAGCGCCGCGATGGGCCCCGACGATCTGCTGATCGGCACCCACCGCAACCACGGTTACCCCATCGCCCGCGGCGGTGACCTCGGTCCGCTGATGGCGGAGGTGCTCGGCAAGGCGACCGGCGTCTGCCAGGGGCGGGGCGGCGAGATGCACCTCATCGACCCGTCCGTTGGCGCGTTCTTCAGCTCCGCCATCCTCGGCTCGGGCCTGCCCGTGGCCGTCGGCACGGCCCTGACCAGCCAGTTGCGGCGATCCGGCCGGGTCACGCTCGCCACCTTCGGGGACGGCGCGTCCAATGAGGGAGCGATCCACGAGTCGATGAACCTCGCCGCGATCTGGAAGCTGCCGATCGTCTTCCTGTGCGAGAACAACGGCTACGCGGTGACGGTAGCGGCCAGCTACGCGGTCTCGGTGCACGACATCGCCGACCGGGCCGCGGCGTACGGCATGCCGGGCGCCGTGGCCGACGGGAGCGACCCGGTGGCGGTCCGGGAGGCAGTGGGCGCGGCCAGGGACCGGGCCGGCGCGGGGCAGGGCCCCAGCCTGGTGGAGGCCAAGACCTACCGCACTGTCGACCACGCGGAGAACCTCCCCAGCCAGCCGTACCGGCCGGAGGAAGAGGTAGCGAGCTGGCGCGAGCGCGATCCGATAACGTCCTTCCGCGGCCGGCTGCTGCAGGCGGGGCACGCCACGGCGGGCGAGCTCGACAAGATCGAGCAGGAAGTCGGCGAAGAGGTTGCCGTGGCGGTGGAATTCGCCTGCGACAGCCCGTTCCCCGCGCCGGCGGCGCTGTGGGAGCACATGTACGCCGACCCGTCGCTCAACCGTCCCGCGGCGTCCCTGAGCTGGCCGTGAGTTCGCCGCGGCGGTCACGGTGACGCCAGCCGGGCAGACCGGCGGCCGGCTATCGGAAAGGAGCTTGATTCAGTGCGCGAGCTAACGTACCTGGCGGCCATCCGCGAGGCCCTTATCGAGGAGATGACCAATGACGACGCGGTTATCCTCCTGGGCCAGGACATCCGGGCAAACCTCTACGGGACCGCGGGCTTCCTTGACATGTTTCCCGAGGAGCGCATCCGCGACCTGCCGACGTCGGAGACCGCGTGCGTAGGGGCGGCGGTGGGGGCGGCGATGACCGGACTTCGCCCGGTGGTCGACATGGGATCCGCCAGCTTCTCGTTCGTCGCCCTCGACCAGTTCATCAGCGAGGTCTCGAAGATCCATTACATGAGCGCCGGGCGGCTGAAGGTGCCTGTCACCTACCGGATACCGCTGATGTACAACGGCGGGGTCGGCGTCCAGCACTCCGACCGGCCGTATCCCATGTTCATGCAGATGCCTGGCCTGAAGCTGATCTGCCCGACCACTGCGTCGGACGCGAAGGCGATGATGAAGGCGGCCATCCGCGACGACGACCCGGTCATCGTCTTCGAGGACACGTACAACTGGAGCTCCCGCGGCCCGGTGGCCGACCCGCCCGCCCCGGCCCCGATCGGGACCGCCGCCATCGTCCGTGCAGGCGACGACGTGACCGTGGTCGGCATCGGGCGCACGGTCGCGTTCGCCCTCGCCGCAGCCGGCGAACTCGCCGACGCCGGCGTGTCGGCGGAGGTCATCGACCTGCGGTCGCTGGCGCCAATCGACTGGGACACGATCTTCGGCTCGGTCGAGAAGACGGGCAGGCTGGTCGTCGCCGACGCCGCCGTCAGCACCTGCAGCGCCGCCAGCGAGATCGCGGCGACCGTCGCCGAGCACAGGTTCGAGGCGCTGCGGGCACCGGTCCGGCGGGTGGCATCGCTCCCCGTGCACAGCCCGTACACGCCTTCCCTTGAACGGGAAATCTATCCGGACGCCGACAAGATCGCGGCCGCGGTCCGCTCGGTGGCGAAGCAGGCGTCGCATGGCCACTGAGGTCCGCATGCCGCAGTTCGGAATGACGATGCACGAGGCCACGATCGTGTCGTGGCTCAAGGGGGTCGGCGACCCCGTCGGCCAGGGAGAGATCCTCGCCACCGCGGAGACCGACAAGGTGACCGTCGAGATCGAGTCGCCTGTCGCAGGAGTCCTCTCCGCCATCCACGCCGAAGCCGGGAGCACGGTGCCCGTGCTCGATGTCATCGCGATCATTAGGTGAGCTTGGACATGCCTGACAGGATCCTCACTACGCATACCGGCAGCCTGGTGCGCCCCGAGACGCTGCTCGTATACCTGCGAGCGATGCGGGACGGCGTCCTCGTCGACGAGGAGGCTTACCTGAAGACCCTGCAGCATCACGTGAACGACGTTGTGCTGCGGCAGGCCGAGATAGGGATCGACATCGTCAACGACGGCGAGTACGGCAACACCCACTCGTGGTGGGGCTACATCCGGGAGCGCCTGAGCGGCTTCACCCAGCGCCCCTGGCCGGACGGGGTCCGCGACGAGCCCGAGCGGCGCGGCCGTGACCGTACCGAGTTCGCGGCCTTCTACGAGGAATACAACCGGCAGGCGATGCCAGAGGCGCCGGTGGCGAGCGACGGGCAGTGGGTCTGCACCGGCCCGATCGAGTACATCGGCTTCGACGCGCTCCAGGCCAACATCGACCGGCTCAAGGCCGCCACGCAGTCGGCCGATGTCCAGGGGGCGTTCATGCCGGTCGTCACGCCGGGCAGCGCGGTGCCGTTCCGGCGGGACGAGTTCTACGCGACCGAGGAGGACTTCGTGTTCGCGCTCGCGGACGCGATGAACAAGGAGTACCGGGCCATCGCCGACGCCGGAGTGATCGTCCAGGTCGACGACGCGTTCATGGCCACCATGTACGACTCGGTGGTGCCGCCGGGCACATTCGCCGACTACCTGGCGTGGGCGGAGGTGCGGCTGGAGGCCCTGCGCCGGGCGCTGGCGGGCGTGCCGCCCGAGCTGTCGCGCTATCACCTGTGCTGGGGCTCGTGGAACGGGCCGCACCTGTACGACGTGGAGCTCAAGGACATCGTCGGGCTGCTGCTGAAGATCCCGGTCGGTGCCTATGCGATCGAGCAGGCGAACCCGCGGCACGAGCACGAATGGCGGGTATGGGAGGACACCGAGCTGCCGGACGGCAAGGTGCTGATCCCCGGGGTCATCAGCCACGCGACGAACATCGTCGAGCACCCCGAGCTGGTCCGCGAGCGCATCGTGCGGCTCGCCCGGCTCGTCGGCCGGGAGCGGGTCATCGCGGGCGTCGACTGCGGGTTCGCCCAGCACCCGTTCATCCGCCGCACACATCCGCTGGTGATGTGGGCCAAGCTGCGCAGCCTCGCACAAGGCGCCCGCCTCGCGAGCCAGGACCTGTGGCCGGGATAGGCCGGCCGGACTACTAGCAGATCTAAGGAGCAGCGATGGAGCAGATGCTTCGGGGCAAGATCGGGATCGTCACCGGAGCCGCCGGGGGCATCGGCCGGGGCTCGGCGGAGGTGTGCGCGGAGGAGGGCGCCACCGTCATCGTCACTGACCTGGAATCGATGGAAGAAGAAGGCCGCGAGACCGTCGCGATCGTCGAGAAGGCCGGCGGGAAAGCGGTCTGGCTGCCGCTCGACGTCACCAGCGCCGCCGACCAGGAGCGCGCGGTCGCGTATGCCGTCGAGAACTTCGGCCGGCTCGACTTCGCGCACAACAACGCCGGCATCGTCATCGAGGGCCTCATCACCGAACTGCCCGAGGAAGACTACGACCGGCAGATCGCGGTCAACATGAAGGGCGTCTTCCTCGGATTGAAGTACCAGCTCCGCCAGATGATCGCGCAGGGCGGCGGCGCCATCGTCAACACCTCGTCGATGGCCGGGCTGAACGGCTCGCCGGAGGCGGTCGGCTACGTGTCAAGCAAACACGGGGTGATCGGGCTCACCAAGACCGCCGCCGCCGAGGTGGTCGGGCAGAACATCCGCGTCAACTGCATCTGCCCGGGCGGAACCTGGACTCCGATGATCCGGCGTCAGCCGCCCGAGCGGCTGGAGGTTGCCTTCCGCTCCATTCCCATGGGGCGCTGGGCCGACCCGCGGGAGATGGGCAGCGTCGCCGCCTGGCTCGTCTCCGACGGCGCGTCATTCGTCACCGGCGTGGCGATGCCGGTCGACGGCGGCGGCTCGCTCGGCCGGGGCTTCTCGCCGAAGAAGAACGCCGGCGGGGGCATGGCATGACGGTGAAGTTCGTGCTCGCGAACCGCCGCAAGGACGGGATGACGCTGGAGGAGTTCCGCTACGAGTGGGGTGTCATCCACGTCGCCATCATGGTCACCAGCCCGGGGGCCACCGAGCGGATCCGGCGTTACGTCCAGGGGTACAGCCTTGAGGACGTCTTCCCGGATGTGCGGCTGGCGTATCCCTACTCGGCAGAGCACTGGGACGGGTTCGCGTCGCTTGCGTTCGAGACCCTGGAGTCGTTCCTGACCTCGGTCCAGCCCCGCCGTGGCGGGCCGGCGCACGACTTCAGCCACCCGAGCATGGTGGTCGACGTCACCGGCGAGGAGGCCGTGCTGTTCGACGAACTCCAGGCGGCCGAGGAGGACACGGTCAAGCTCGTCCACTTCCTCCGCCCTGCCCCCGGGGTGAGCCGTGAGCGGTTCGCGGACGAGTGGCGCGACGGCTACGCGACGGCGGTCGCCGCGGCGGCGAGGGGCGCGGCGCGCAAGTACGCCCTCAGCCCCCCGGTGCCGCTGGATGCCAGCCCGTTCGAGGGCACCCCGTACGGGCAGGGCGCCTTCGGCACCTACTGGGGCATCGAGGAGCTGTTCTTCGCCAGCCAGGCGGACTTCGCGGCGTTCGCCGGCGACGCGCAGGCGCGCGCGCTGATCACCAAGGCCGGGAACGGGCTCGTCGACGCCGCGGGCAGCTTCGCCATGGTCGTCACCGACCGGCTGCGCTTCGTGAGCACCCGTAGCCCGGACGGCACGTCGGTCTATACCTGGGCACCGCCTGGCCTGGAGGTCCGCAGCGTCCCGGGGACCCTGCGGCCCGCGCTCAGCTAAGGACCCGTCCAGGCCCCCTGAGCCGGGCGCAGACCACCCCGCCGATGCGGCCCGCCGCGGCGGTCAAGGCTTGATAACGCATCGGTATGGGGTATTCCCTCCCCTGGTAGGACGGTTCATGCTGGGAGCAAGCCGGGCCGCGCTTCCATGGCCGTTCACGCTCGCCTGGCCTGCGTGAGGGCGCAGGCCGACCGGGCAAGGCAGGCTAACCCCGACAAAGCCGCGAGCACAGCGCCGGCCGGGCACTAGGAGGGCAATGGTGCGCACCGAGCTGCCTGCAGGCCAGACGGCCGGCCACGGACACCCCAGGCCAGCGGGGGGCTATGACAACGTCGGGAAGCTGCTGGCCGCCGGGAGCTACGTGCTCCTCGACGGTCCCGTAGCGCCCGGCCTGGGCGCGGGCCGGGCTGCCTGGCCGGCGGAGAACCCGGTGGCGCTGTCCCACGAGCCTGCGCTCGCGCCCATGGCCGACCCGGATGAGCTCGTCGCCGCCCATCGCGGCCACGTGGAGTCAGGCTGCGACGTCATCAGGACCAGCACCGCGGCGCTGTGGCCGGCCGTGGACGGCGGGTACCCGCACGGCGGCCCGGCGCGCTGGGCGGACCTGGCATGCGAACGGATCGAGGCAGCGCGCGCCGCGGCAGCGGGGACCCCGACGGCCATCGCCTACGCACTCGGCCGGCAGGTCGACGGCCCCGACTCGGCCGAACTCGTCCACGCGCTCGACCGGCTGTTCAGCAAGACCGCGCCGGACCTGATACTCGTCGAGACGCTGTCGGTGATCCGCCCGTCGCTGTTCACGGCGGTCTCGCAGCTCCGCTCGCTCGGCCTCCCGCTCTGGCTGTCGTTCCGCCGCTGCCGGGACGGCCTGTGCGGGCCGAGCGGCCATCACTGGTCAGGCGACGAGCCCGACAGGCTCGGCAGCGCGGCCCGACGGCTTGAGCACATGGGGGTTTCCGCGCTGCTTGTCAACTGCATACCGCCCGATCATGTGGCGGGCACGATCGAATACCTGCGCTATTTCACGGACCTGCCGCTCGGCGTCTACGCCAACATCGAGCGGGGCTTCGAGCCAGCGGCGCTCAGCGACGCCACCCCGGTCGTCAGCTATGACGATCTCGCGCTGCAGTGGCGGGCAGAAGGCGCCCAGATCGTCGGCGGATGCTGTGGCGTCGGGCCAGAGCACCTGCAGGCCGCCAGGCGCAAGCTCGCTGACACGGTGCCCGCGCGGGCGGTCGCGGCGGACGCCGCGCCCGCAAACGCCGTGCTGGCAAGCCGTGGCCGGGCCGAGGAGGTGAAGGCCGGGCAACCGTGGCAGATCGCCGAGGGCAGGCCGGTGTTCCCGCTACCGTTCCCGGCGCTGGCCTGCGAGCAGGGCGCCGCGGCGCCTGCCGTCGGCGATCTGCTGCTCTGGGAGTACCTGTACCGGGAGCGGATCGGCGACGGCAGGCGCTGCCTGGACGTGGGCTCGGGCAGCGGCCTGCTGGCCGTCCAGCTGGCACTGAACGGCGCGTCGCACGTCCACTCGATCGACAGCTCGCCCGCGGCGGTCGACTGCACCCGCCGCAGCGCGTTTCGCAACGACGTGAGCTCCGCGGTCACCGCGGAAGCCGCGGACATCACCGCCTGGCAGCCGCGCGAGCATTACCAGGTCGTCGTCGCGAGCCTGGAACAGCCCGCGACAGATCCGTCCCAGCAGGACCCGGCGGCACGCGACTTCGATCCCTGGGGACGCCTGCTGATCGACGCGTTCCTCACCAAGCTCCCCGCGCTGCTGGCCCGCGACGGCGTGGCCTACATCACGCAGTCGTCGCTGATCAGCCAGCGGCAGACCGCCGGGATGCTCGCCGCGGCCGACCTGGCCGGCCAGGTCGTCGACTGGCGCCTGTGGCCGGCCTGCACACCGCTGGCCGCGCTGCCGCATCGCGAGCTGATCGAGCGGCGCAGCGACGCATTCCGCCTCGACGTCGCGACGCCGGGGGGGCGCGACGAGCTGATCGTCGTATACGTGCTCGAGATCCGCCGCGCGGACCGGGTCAGCCCGCCCGGTCCAGCCAGCCGGTGATGGCGCGGTCGAGGGCCGGCATGGGAAGGGAGCCGTGGTCCAGGACCGCGGCGTGGAAGGAAGGCAGGGAGAAGGCCGGGCCCAGGCGCCTGCGCGCATCGTCGCGGAGGCGGAGGATCTCGAGCTTGCCAGTGAGATAGGCGAGCGCCTGTCCCGGCATTACCACATACCGGTCGACCTCGGCGGCCAGGAACTCCCGTGGCATGGGGACGTGCTCGGCCATGTAGTCCAGGGCCCGTTCCCGGCTCCAGCCGAAGGCATGCAGGCCGGTGTCGACGACAAGCCTGGCCGCCCGCATCAGCGAGGAGCTGACCGAACCGAGCCGGCCCCGGTCGTCGGGAAACAGCCCCGTCTCCTCGGCGAGCTGCTCGGCGTACAGGCCCCAGCCCTCAGAGAACACCGGGAGGCTGCGCTGCCGCTGGAGGGCGGGCAGGCCGGTGAGCAGCTGCAGGCGGGACAGCTGCAGGTGATGTCCTGGCACCGCTTCGTGGAAGGCCACCACGTCGATGTCCCATCCTGTCCCCGCGGTGGGCCGCAGCGTGTTGAACCAGAACGTGCCGGGCCGCCCGCCGTCCAGGCGGGGCGGGGTGTAGTGCGGCGCCGCGCCGCCGACGGCAACGACCTCGGGCATGGGCGTCACCTCGCACGGCGGCGGCAGCGGGTCGGGGAAGAACTCCGCCGCGCGCGACTCTGCGCGCCGCACCGCGGCGGTCGCCTTGCCGATGGCCTGCGCCGCGGGGATCTTCCCTGCCGAGTCCTGCACCGCGGCGAATACCTCCGCCAGCCCGGACAGTCTTAGCCCGGCGCCCAGCTCCGCCGCCCGGTCCTCCAGCGCCGCGACGTGGTCAAGGCCGGTCTGGTGCAGCCGCTCGGCCGACAGCGGCAGGGTCGTGTAGATCCCGATGGCCCGGCGGTAATCGGCCTCGCCGCCCGGCAGGTAGGCCAGTCCGGCCTGCCCGGACGGCCGGGCCCTCGGGAGCAGCTCCCTGACCGTGGCCACCCACCGCGCCAGCGCCGGGTTCACCACGTCCGCGGCGACCGCCCGGCGCTCCTCCTCCCACGCCGCCGCCCTGTCCCATCCCCGCGGTGGCCGCGGGGAAAGCACCGGGTTGGACTCGGGGGCGGCCAGCACGTTCCCGGCCCAGGCGACGGCCTGCTCGGCCAGCGGGACGACCGGGAGCCGCCCCTTGCCCGCCCCGGCCCGCAATCGCTCGCCAAGCTGGTCGAGCCAGGTGCCGCTGCGCCGCAGCCGGGTCAGGTAGGCCTCGGCCGCGGCCGTGTCCACCAGGACCGTCCGGGCGGCGACCCCGAGGAAGGCCGCCGGCCCCGCGTGCTGCATGGGGGTGACCGTGTACTCGGCCCGCGCCAGGTCGATGAGCGCGAGCTCCTGGGCGGCCGCCTCCTTCACGCAGTCCAGGGTGACGGCGTCCGCCGGCGACAGCCCGCCAGGTTCGATCGCGTCCGCTTCCCGCAGGAACTCCCCGGCTTCGGCATGCCAGGCCTGCCTGCCCTGCTCGCTCTCGTCAGGCACCAGGTCGTCGTACCCGGGAATGCCGTAGGAGGTGGCCGCGAACGGATTCTCCGCAAGCCAGCGTCGATGGAACCGGTCGGCCAGGTCACGTGCAGGGGTCATGGCCGGAACAGTACCCGAGCGCGCCGGAGTCCGCCGGGCTGCTGGCTAGCCCAGGTGCCGGTCGAGGCAGTCGAACACGAGCCTGGCCTCGTCGAGGCGTCCGGCACGGGCCAGCGCCTCGACGAATCGCGTCAAGGGTGGTCAGCCAGCGGCGGTCGGCCGGGGCGACGAACTTCACCGGCGGCATGAGCAGGATGCTCGCGTCGGGCACGTCCGTGTCGTAGTGCTGGACGAACGCCCCGCGCTCCGGGTGCCAGCCCTTGGCCATGATTTTGCGGTAGATCGCGTCGCGGGTCGATTGCCAGTGCGCGAGGTCGGCTAGCGCGGAGGTCTCCGCGGCGCAGGTCGCCGCGCTGCGGCGCGGCGACTGGGCGGCGCTGAACGACGCGGGGCGGGTCTCACAGCCGTCGGGCGCCCAGCACCTCGACCGCCTGCCGGCGGCCCTTGACCTGGACCGCCGGCAACGGGGTGAAGGCGAAGCCGCCCGCGGTAACGCGGTGGACGGCACTGGTCACCAGCACGTTAGGCAGGCCTTCCCGGCCGGCGATGCCGGATAGCCGGAAGGCCACGTTCGTGGTGTCGCCCAGCACGGTGACCAGCATGCCGGTCATCAGGCTCACCGCCGCCGGGCCGAACGCGACCCCCCAGCCCATGCGCAGCGGCCCGCCCCCTGGATCGCGCACGTCCAGGCTCGCCGCGACCCGCGGCACGGTCTCGGCGGCCTCGACCGCGAAGGCGACCGCCGCCCGGGCGGCGTCCGCGGCAGCGGGATCGGGCGCGCCGCCGTCGAGGATGGCGGGAGTCTCCCAGGTGGCGAAGAACGCGTCGCCCGCGTAGTTGGACAGCGTGCCGTGGTGCCGGGCGAGGATCTTCCGCAGGACGCGGAAGAGGCGGTCGATGTTCTCAAGCAGTACGCGGTCATCCGTGCTCTCGGCGATGGTCGAGAAGGCCACCACGTCGCCGACCACCATGACCATGTCGGAGACGGTCACGTGGCGGACCGTCTTCAGCTCGGTGGACGCGCTGATCGCTTCGGCCTCCGCCTCGGCGGCGAACCGGCGCGACCGGAATTGCAGCTCCGCCGCGCCCAGGCGCACCCGGTCGCCCGGTTTGATCCTGACCGGCACGGACCGCTCTATCCGCTGCCCGTTGAGGCGGGTCCCGTTCGTGCTGTGGTCGGTCAGCCAGGCCTGATCGAGTTCGAAGTCCAGCCGAAGCTCCAGGTGCGTCCTGGAGATCGCGAGGTCGTCGATCAGCAGCCGGTGCCGCGCGTCGACGCCGGCACATTCCCTGCCGACGACCAGCCAGTCATAGATCGGCGCCGACCGCTCCTCGGCACGGTCCGGCGCCACGACGAGCGTGGCTGGTATCGGATCGGCCTCGCCGAGTGGCGCGGACCGCCCCGGCAGGCTGTCACCGTGCACCGGGCGATCCGGTCAGCTCGAAGGTGAAGACCTGGCGGCCGATGCGCAGGCTCCAGCCCGGGGGCAGCTGGGCCGGCTCACTGCCAAGCCGCGTCCATTTGTCCGCTCCCGGTGCGCCGATGTAGGTCCCGTGGGCCGAGGAGGCGTCACGGATCATCACGACCCCCTTCTCGACGGAGATGTAAGCGTGCACGCGCGAGACCATATTCTCCGGGTCCTTCAGCAGGACGGGCGAGGCGTCGCCCCGCTGGACCGATGGATCGTTGGCGGGTTCACGGCCAAGGACGTACGCGCGGTCCAGGATGATCACGGGCCCCTCCTCCGACCTGAGCGCGCCTAGCGTCGCCTTCGCGGCCACGGTGGGCCGGACCTGCCGCGGGCTGTCGCGTTGCACGGGCCCCAGGCGGTCGAGCATCGTGTCGGCCTGCTGGCGGCCCGCCGCCGCGGACTCGGCCTGCTGGCGGCCTGCCGCGGGAGTTGTCGGCTGGAGAGCGGCGAGCTCGGCCTCGGAAATGCCGGCCGGGGGCGCGGCGGGGACGCCGGGGACGCCGGGCGCTGCGGCGGCGGGGGGCTCCGGGGCCGCGGCACGCGCGGCAGCAGGTTCGGGGGCCGCGGCACGCGCGGCGGCAGGTTCGGGGGCCGCGGCACGCGCGGCGGCAGG
>NZ_JASIAL010000103.1:0-5037 GCF_030042015.1 Trebonia sp.
AACCACGGGACAGCCCGGGAAAACCGGCACCCAGCCACAGAGCATCCATGGCAAACCCATCCCGGCCCCCCCAACCAGCAGGGAAAACCCGGAACGGGAACCGTACAAAAAAATGCACTGGCTTTTAACACGCTGTTGAGTTCTCAAGAAACGAACCCCCGCACACGAGACACAACATCCCGCAACCGGGGCAACCCTCTAACAGTACTCTGGAGCATCCCCCATGTCAACCACGCACCCCGGAATCTTACCGGGACACCACAGACACCGGCACGCCCAAGCCGCAGCCAGCCAACCCCCCGCAAGCCCCGCATCAGACACGAGACCCCCAGGCCGGAAGACTGCTAATGGCTCCCCGGGTCCCGTCACGCCTTCCGGCGCTCCATCCCCACAGGGCAAAAGAACTCTACGGGCACCCCAGACCCCCGTCAAATCGAGGCGGATCGAAGACTGTTCCCCCCTGAGCCGGGAGCGCAACCGCGTCGATGCCCGCGAGTTTCTAGGAGTCGAAGCCCAGGCCAAGCCGGTCCAGCAAGCGCAGCCACATGTCGCGCCTGTCGGCGCTACCGTACGGCGTGGTCAGCGTCATCCCGGCGCCGGGCGGCGTCAGCGACACGACGGGTGTCCCCTCGAAGATTCGCACGCCCGCCTCCAGGCATGCGCGCCGCAAGCCCCAGGCCAGCCGGCCTGGCCCGGCCGGCCCGGTGCCCCCATTGGCTCGCAGCCCGCCGACCCAGCCAGTACGACCGTCACGCGGCGCCCGCCAGCGACCTGGCAGCCAGTGGCGGCGGCGCGCTCATCGACTCGATCATGGACGTCGCGCACACGCCGAAGCAGCGTCGGGCGCGCCCCGGCTGGCCGATGGGATCGAGCCGCACCCGTTAAGGTGGCCCGCATGCGCATCTGTGTCGTCGGCGCCGGGGCGATCGGCGGGTTCGTCGCGTCCGGCCTGGCCAACGCTGGAACGGACACCTCGGTGCTGGCCCGCGGCGCCACGCTCAGCGCGATCCGGGCCCGCGGCCTGCGGGTGGAATCCGCCGACGGCACGGTCACCGCCACGGTGACCGCCGCCGGCGACGCGGCCGAACTCGGCGCGCAGGACGTGGTGATCCTGGCGGTCAAGGCGCAGTCACTGCCGACCGCGGTCGCCGGCATCGCCCCCCTGCTCGGGCCCGGCACCGTCGTGCTGTCGACGTTGAACGGCGTGCCGTGGTGGTTCTTCGACGGCTTCGGCGGGCCCTGCGCGGGACGCCACCTGGACAGCGTCGACCCCGGCGGGACGATCGCCGCGGCGATCCCGGTCGGCCGTGTGATCGGCGGCACCGTGCACATGAGCGCCAGCTCGCCGGAACCCGGGGTCATCCGGCGGCACAGCGGGAACGGCATCATCATCGGCGAGCCGGACGGCACCGACTCGCCCCGGCTGGCAAGCCTCACCGCGGTGCTGCGGAAAGCGGGCCTGGCCGTTACGGTCTCGGCGAACATCCGCCAGGACGTCTGGTACAAGCTGTGGGGCAACCTGACCGTCAACCCGGTGTCCGCGCTGACCGGGGCGAACGCCGACCAGATACTCGACAACGACCTCGTCCGCGTCTTCTGCGAGTCGGCGATGCTCGAGGCGCGCGAGATCGGCGCGCGGATCGGCTGCCCGATCGCCGAGACCCCCGCCGACCGCAACCTGGTCACGAGGAAACTCGGCGCGTTCCGCACCTCGATGCTGCAGGACGCCGAGGCCGGCCGCGCCCTGGAGCTTGACGCGCTGGCCGGCGCGGTCAGGGAGATCGGCGCGATCGTCGGCGTGCCGACGCCGTTCGTCGACGCCCTCTACGGCCTGACCCAGCTCAGCGCCAGGGTCCGCGGCGCGCGCTGACCGCAGGGGGTCAGGCGCCGCCGGTCAGGAAGACGGGCCAGCAGACCTCGGTGCGGTGCAGGCGCTCGTCGTCGGTGTCGGCGAAGCTGACCAGGTAGTACTCCCTGATCGGGCCGTCCACGCCGATGGCGCGCTCGGCCACGGCCGTGCCGAGAGCGCCGTACGTCCTGTCGATGTCGTCGGCGGCGCCCTCGTGAACGGCCACCGCCGCCTCCACCGCGGGGATCACCCGCAGGCAGACCCGCCCAGCGGGCACGCGTGCGGCCGACGCGCCGTCTGCGACGGGCAGGAAGACCGTGATCTCGCTGCGTTCGAGCTCGAAGAAGTCACCGGGGAACAGCGCGCCGAAGGGCCCGGCGGCGGCCAGGCCCGCGGCGGCCAGCGCGTCGCCGAGAACTCCGAACGCCCCGGCCCCCCAGGCCATGAGGTCGGCGGCATCCACCACCTCGCTGACGGCCAGCGCGGTCACGGCCGGGATCGCCCGCAACTCGACGGCGGGCCGCCGCGCCGGGCCCTCGAGGAGCGCCCGCAGCGACGCCACCGCGGCCTGAGTCTCCTCGAGCTGGCGTTCCATCCGCTCAAGGTGCGCCGCGATCTCGCGGTTCCTTGCTTCGATATCGGAGGAGGCGAGGACCGTTCTGACCGAATCAAGCGGCATGCCGAGGTCCCGCAGCCTCCTGATGACCTGAGCCTGGGCTACCTGGCTGGCGTCATAGGAGCGGTAGCCAGTGAAGCGGTTGATGTCGGCAGGCTCGAGCACGCCCACGTCCTGGTAGTGCCGCAGCGCTTTCACGCTCAGGTGGGTCATCCGGGAGAACTCGCCGATGGTCAGGCGCGTAGCCATGGTCTGAGTATCCGCCTTCGGTCAGCTGGCGCCGCGCGAGCGCGGGCGGGGCAGGGTGAAGGAAAGCGCCGTCACGCCGAGCAGCAGGACCGCCATCTCCGCGACGCTCCAGCGGTAGGCGGCCGCATAGCCGCGCGTCAGCAGCCCGTAGAAGATGACCCCGGTCACCGCGACGCCGATCGCGTTGCCGACCTGCTGGGCAGTCGACAGCGCGCCAGAGACCGAGCCGGCCTGGCCGGCGTCGGCGTGGGACAAGACCGTGGTGGTCAGCGGCGTGATGCACAGTCCCTGCCCCGCGCCGAGCAGCAGCAGTCCGGGAAACAGCGCGGTCAGCGGGCCGGCGGTGCCCCAGTGCAGGACGGCCGCGAGCAGCAGGGCGTCGCCGAGCGCACCGGTCATGGCGCCGATCGCGATCACCCGCCTGCCGAACCTGACGGTAAGTCCTGGCGCGCGCAGCGAGGTGATCAGGTAGCCGGCGGCCAGGACGGCGAAGACCTCGCCGGACTCGATCGGGCTCAGCCCGCGGCCTTGCTGGAGGTAGAGCGAGAGCAGCAGGTAGCCGGCCGCCTGCTGGCACCAGAACAGCACCTGGCAGGTCAGCCCTGACCTGAAGGCCCGGACCGCGAAGATGCCCGGCTCGAGCAGCGGATGCCCGCCGCGCCTGGCGGCGCGCCGCAGGTGCGCGGCGAACGCGGTCAGCAGGACCGGGCCTGCGGCCAGGCACAGCCACGACCAGGCGGGCCAGCCCGCCTGGCGGCCGTCGAGGAGCGGAAGGACGACCGCGACGAGCGCCGCGGTGAGCAGGCCGGCGCCGGCGAGGTCCAGTCGCCCGCCCCGCGCCGCGCGTGAGGCCGGGACCATCCGGGTCGCCGCGATGAGCGCGGTCGCTCCGACCGGGACGTTGACCCAGAAGATCGCGCGCCAGGACAGGCCGGCCACGTTCGCGTCGATCAGCAGGCCGCCGAGCAGCTGCCCGCCAACCGCGGCGACACCCATGACGATGCCGTAGACGCTGATCGCCCGCACCCGGTCGGGGCCGGTGTAGGTGGTGCCGAGGATCGAAAGGACGTTCGGGGCCATGACGGCCGCGCCGACGCCCTGGGCGAGCCGGGCCGCGACCAGGAACGCCGGGTCGGGGGCGAGGGCGCACAGCGCCGAGGTGACCACGAACATCGCCAGTCCGGCGCAGAAGGCAAGCCGCCTGCCGTAGTGGTCGCCGAGCCGTCCCCCGCACACGAGGAACGCGGCGCTCGTGAGCCCGTAACCGGCGACGACCCACTCGACGGCGGCCGGGCCGGCGTGCAGGCTCCGCTGGATGTCGGGCAGGGCGACGTTGACGATGAAGAAGTCGAGGACGTAGGCGAACGTCCCGCACAGAATGACGGCGAGCGGTGCCCACTTGGCTACGCGCGATGCGGTGCCGGCGCCTGCCGGGCTTTGCTGGCTGATTGCGGTCATGGCCGCAGCCTCAGGCCTCCTGTAACAGGAGGGTCAAGCGACCGGGCGGCTAATCTCCTAACCTCCTACGTCTTCCTACGTCTTCGGCCAGGCTCAGGCCGACACGAGGTCGCACACGAAGATGAGCGTCTCGCCGGGCGCGATCACGTTCCCCGCGCCGCGGTCTCCGTAGGCCAGATCGGGCGGGATGACCAGCTGCCGGCGGCCGCCGACCTTCATGCCCTGCACGCCCTGGTCCCAGCCGGCGATGACCTGCCCGGCGCCGAGCCGGAACTCCAGCGGCTCGCCCCGGTCCCAGCTGGCGTCGAACTCCTCGCCGGTCGAGTACGCGACCCCGACGTAGTGCACCAGGACTCTGTCGCCCCGGCCGGCGACCTTGCCGTCGCCTTCCCAGATGTCGGTGACCTCGAGCGTCGCCGGCGGTTCGCCCTCGGGAAAGTCGACCTCGGGCTTATCGATGTTCATCGCCGGGCATCCCCTCTCGCGCCTGCTCGCGCCTGCTCGCCTATCCAACTCCCCCACCCTATGCCTAGGCTCGATGCCTAGGCTCGCCGTGGAGGCGTCATGGTGCACGTGGTGGTGACCGGCGGCGCCGGGTTCCTCGGCGCCCGGCTTGCCAGGCAGCTGCTGGCACAGGGCACGCTGCGCGTGGCGGGGAGCGAGCCGACCCCGCTGTCCCGCCTGACGCTCATCGACCAGGCACCGGTCCCGCCGGACCTGGCCGCCGACGGCCGGGTGCGCGCCGTCCGCGGCGACCTCGCCGACGTGCTGGCCGAGACCGGCGTCGTGCTCGCGGGGGCTGGCGTGGTCTTCCACCTGGCGGCGGCCGTCAGCGCCGAATGCGAGGCCGACTTCGACCTCGGCA
>NZ_JASIAL010000104.1:0-7494 GCF_030042015.1 Trebonia sp.
AACCGCTCGTTCGACCACTTCCTGAGCTGGCTCCCGGGCGCCGACGGCCGGCACGACCTGACGTTCGTGTCGGTGGTCGACGGCAACACCTACCCCAACTACCCGCTCGCCCCGGACTTCCAGGGCTGCGGGTACAGCGACCCGGACCACAGCTGGGAGGGCTGGCTCGTCGAGTACAACTACGGCAAGCTCGACGGCTTCCTCCAGCGGCCGACGACCCCGCCGGACAACCCGGGCGTAACCCCGGCGGCGGCGAACACCTTCCCGATCGGCTACTACACCAACCACAACCAGGACGGGACCCGCAAGGCGCTGCCCGACCTGCCGGTCATCGGCGCGCTCGCCGAGCACTACACGACCCTGGACCGCTACTTCTGCGCGTTCGCCGGGGAGACCTACCCCAACCGCTTCTACCAGCACGCGGGCCAGACCGACCGGGACCACAACTCCGAGGTGCCCTCGACCCTGCCGACCATCTGGGATCAGCTCTCCCCGATCCCGAACTCCGACGGCATCCCCACCGGCGGCTACTACTACCGCGACGCCCCGTTCCTCGCCCTGTGGGCCAGCCCCGCGATCGAGCCGGGCGCGACGTTCAAGTACCAGGCGTTCTTCCATCCCTTCGCCGACGCCGACGCCGCCACGGCGGCGCTGTCCGCCGGCACCTCGTTCGTCGCGGCCTGCGAGAGCGGCACGCTGCCGAACGTCTGCTACATCGACCCCGCGTTCGACAACGAGGGCACGGGAACGTCGGGGGACGATCACCCGCTGGGCGACATCCGGCTCGGCGAGCGCTTCATCGCCGACGCCTACCACGCCCTCGCCGACAACGGCTACCTCGACGACACGGTCTTCATCGTGACGTTCGACGAATGGGGCGGCTTCTACGACCACGTGCCGCCGCCGCAGGTCATCGACGACACCAACCCGGCGGACGTGATGCACGCCGGCGACAGCAGCACGCCGACCGACGGCCAGCTCTACCCGAACTACAGGCAGCTGGGCTTCCGGGTCCCCGGACTCGTGATAACCAACCTCGCGCAGCCGCACCGGGTCGTGCACGAGGGGCCGTTCGAGCACTGCTCAGGCCTGGCGCTGATCGAGTCCACCTTCGGCCTGCACCCGCTCACCGCCCGCGACAAGAACGCCCGCAACCTGAAGGACGTCCTGCTCCCGTACCCGGCCAGCCGCGCGGTGCCGCCGTCCCGCATCCCGACGAGCTCGGACGTGATCGGGCCGGCGATCAGCCCGCCGTCTGAGTCGCTACTGCAGGTGCTCGAGGGCACGGCGGCCTTCGACCCGGCCGACATCTGCTCGGCCGCCAGCGTGCAGTCGGTGTCCCCGGCGCCGGTGAACCGGCCGCCGTTCCCGCAGACCTTCGGCGGCATCCCCGGCCTCACCGGGACCTCGGGCATGGCCGACATGCTGAAGTCCTACCGCTCGAGCGAAACCGAGGGCGGCTGACCCGGCGCTGCGGGCAGTCCTTGCCAGCCATCCGGTCGGCCCAGTCCGCGGGCCACGCGCGTTCGGTCATGGCCGCATTGAACCATCCGCGCGGCCCCCGCGGCAGCCGCGGGCCCGCGGGGACGCTCCAGGCTGGCACGGTCCCGGCGGCTTTTGGCGGCGGTGCCCCCACCGCCAGCACGCGGGGCTGGGCGATGCGGGAACGGTGGGAGCAGGGGCTGAGGTTGCCTGCGGGGCCAGGCCTTGGCGGCGCGGGCGGCCAGACTCCGCGTGTTGGTTAGCTGCGAGCTCATAGGACCCGGACTGCAGGGACGAAACCCCATAATCCGGACAAAAAATCAGCCGCTCGGGTCCTAAGATGCGGGCCGCGGCACAGATCCGCGCCCCGCAGCAGCAGGCGACATCGTGCTACTACCCTGCGTGCTGGTCCACTTGCTCTTGGTAGCGCCGCCCGAGGTAGGCTGGCCGCACAGTCGCTACCGGAGTCAGCTGCTCGCCTGCCGCGCGACCGGCGGCGCACCGGCCGGTTCGAAAGCGGCGGAGAACAGGTAGCTGGTGGCCAGGCTGCGGTAGGGCCGCCATTTCTCGGCGATGGCCAGGACCTCCTGCTGGCTGGGCAGGTGATCCAGCCGGTAGACGGCCTGGATGGACTTGCGGAGCGCCAGGTCGCCCGGCAACACGACGTCCTCGCGCTGCAGCGCGATCAGCAGCGCGCCCTGCACGGTCCACGGGCCTATCCCGGGGATGGCCGTGAGCTCGGCCATGAGCTCGTCGTCGGGCAGGGCGCTCAGCGCGTCCTGGTTCAGGCGGCCGTCCGTCATCCGCTCGGCGAGGTCGCGGAGCGTGCCGATCTTCCGCCAGGACAGCCCGGCCGCGCGGAGCTGGGCAGGGTCTACGCCGAGCAGTTCGGCGGGCGCGGGGAGACGGCCGCCGAACAGGGCCTCGACGCGGGCCACGGTCCGGCGGGTCGCCGGGACGGACAGCTGCTGGCCGGTGACCTGGAACACCAGGGCGCCGTAGAGGTCCATCGGCGGCAGCCGGGCCAGCCACGCCCGGGGGTCGAAGTCCGGCCGGTCGTCGATCAGCCGGGCCAGCACCGGGTCGGCGCCGCGCAGGTAAGAGCGTGCCTGCGGCAGCCACGCGGCGCGGCTGGGATCCTCGCTCACCGAACTCGCTCCCCCTTAATCCGAAGTCCCCATGACCTGACTGTAGTCCGGTCATCCCCGGCGATCGGGTTCCGCGCGGGTGCACCGGCCAGCAGGGCCTTGCTGCTAGCGCGGACCGCGCGCGTGCGGCCGCAGCGACCCGCACCGGCCGGATTTTCACGCGCAGCGAGCATCCCCCAGCTGAGATGGCTAAGTTCATGGGGGATGGCGGCGGCTCGGGAAGTGAGGTGACGATTTGGCCCAGCACGCCGATAGCCAGCTGGGAGAGGACGTGCTGGCCCGGGCGGTGGCTGCCTATCGAGCTGCCCTGGGTTCACGCCTGATCGCCGGGTACGCGCTCGGCAGCCTCGCCCACGGTGGCTTCAGTCCGCTGGTGAGCGACGTCGATCTCGGGCTCATCGTGCAAGACCCGTTGCGGGCTAGGGACCGCGTGACCATCCGCACCGTGGCCCGCTCAGTAAAAGCCGGAGGCGCGGAGCTTGACCAGCGGCTTTCTGTGTTCTGGGGAACACCCGCCACCTTGCGGGGCCAGCGCCGCGGCGGCCGGTTCCCTCCGCTGGACCGGCTGGACCTGCTTGATTACGGCCGGCTGCTCACGGGACCGGACGCCCGCGCCGCAGTGGCCCGCCCCGACATCGATGAACTGCTGGTGGCAGGCGCCGAATTCGCGCTCGGATTCCTGGGCGGCCGGTACGTGGGGCTGTCGGGCCGCCTTCGGGGCTGGGCGCGGCTCTGGCCACGGGACGACGACGCGCTGAACGAGATCCGCGCCCCCTCGCGGCTGGTCGCCCGCGGGCCGCGGCGGGTGACCAAGATCGTGCTCTTCCCCGTCCGCTTCCTTTTCACGGCAGAGACGGGCCGAGTCGGCACGAACGCCCTCGCGGCCGAGCACTACCTGGCCAGCGCCTTCGCGCCTGCCGCGGCGCTGGTCACCGCTGCTCTGGGCTGGCGCCGCGAGCGGCCGGCCGACGATGAGGCGGCCGAGCTCCTGAGCCGGGAGCTCATCCCGCTCTATGCCCAGTACCTGGACGATCACATCGCGCGCCTGCAAGCCGTCGGTTGCCACCGGCTGGCCGACAGCTTTCAGCGGTGGCGTTCCCGTCTGCTGGCCTGAGCTTCTGATCCGCCCCGGCCAGCAGTCGTCGCTGCCGAGGCTGCTGGTAGCGTTGCCGGAAGCACCAGCCAGAACGGGAAGCCGGGACTCCGTACCGCTGGCAGTAGTGATGTCCCGGCCGGCCTGCCTGGCTGCGGTGGGGGAGGACGACATGCCGGAGCTGCGCGTGGCCGTCGTGGGCGGGGGACTGTCCGGGCTGTGCGCGGGCCTGGCGTTCGCCCGGGTGGGGTGGCCGGTGACGATCATCGAGCGTGCCACGGGCGAGCCACCGGGCGGGGCGGGCCTGGGCCTGGACCGTTGCCTGCTGGCCAGCGTGACGGGTGTGGACACGGCCCGGGTCCCGGTGGTCAGCGGGAACCGCCCGTCGGCGGCCTGGGGGCTGGTCCGGCAGTTCCTGCTGGACGCGGCGCTGGCCGCGACCGGTATCAAGTTCGTCGAGTCGGTGACCGTCACCGGCGTCCGTGACAACGATCCGGGCGGTCCGGTGACGCTGGACAGCACCGCGGGCACCTTCGCCGCCGACGTCGTGGTTGGCGCGGATGGCGTGTACTCGGTTACCCGCCGGTTCGTGGCGCCCGACCAGCCGGCGGCGAGTTACGCCGGATACATGCTGTGGCGCGGCCTGGTCGCCGAGTCCGATGTTCCCGGCGGGCTCGGCGGCCGCGGCCGCGACCTGGAGATGCACGCCGCGCCAGGCGCCCACCTGGTCGTCTACTGCGTGCCCGGCCCCGACGGCCGGACCGATGCCGGCCGTCGCCGGGTTTCCTATGCCTGGTATGACGCCGGCCGCACGCGGCTGCTGCGCGAGGCGGGCTGCATCGAGGACGGCACGGTGGTCGCGACCCTGCGCGGGGACCAGTTCCCGGCCGGGCTGCCGGCGCAGCTCGCGGCACTCGCGCGCCGCTGGTGGCCGGCGCCTTGGGGGGAGTGCATCGCCTGGGGCGTCACGCACGACGCTGTCTTCGGCACGCCGGTGGCCGAGTACCTGCCGGAGCGCCTGGTCCGCGGCCGCGTGGCCCTGGTCGGCGACGCGGCCCACGTGGCCACCCCGATGACCGGCGCCGGGTTCGAGAACGCGCTGCTTGACGTGCGCGCCCTGGCCGCCAGCCTTATCCGCGTGACAGGGGCCGACGTGTGGGCCGGCTTGGACCGGTACGAGCAGGAACGGCTGCCGCATGCGCGGCGGCTGGTGTCCTCGGGCATGGCCTGGAGCCGTTCGTATCTCAGATCCGCCTGACCCGGCGGGGATGCCTCACCAAGGAGAAAGCGCAGTGGACCTGGAACAGGTACTTGACAAGATCGTGGAACTCGGCCGGGAAGAGCTGCGCATCGTGCGCAAGCGGGCGGAGGAGAAGACACCAGCGCGCGATCACGGCGAGGACTATCACGAGATGACGCGGGCCGCGGACCGGCTGGACCATTACGCGCACCTGCTGCGACGGCTGCATGACAACGAATTCGGCGACGGATGGCGGCACGAGAGCCAGCAGGACACCAGCGGCGGCTGATCAGCCGCAATAAGAGTTATTCCCTATCTGTTACGAAAGCAATTAAAACTTCTTCAACAGAGATAAATCTGCGGCTTTACCGCAAGTCTCCGTTAGACGTTAGTTTTCCAGCTATTTACCTAGACGTCCTACACCAAGACTGTGACGCCGTCTAGAAGTGGTGCGTAGGGTGGCAACGAGACTTTCCGCACCCCATGAAGCTGCCGGGAGACTGGGCCGCCTGGGCCTGCTTGCCCTCGCTGCCGTGGTCGCGATCGCCGCCGCGGCTTGCGGCAGCTCCTCATCCTCGTCGCCTTCGGCGCTGACCCTGGGGTGGGGGCTGCCGAACGGTCCGGTGCCGACGTCGGTTTCGCTGTCTGAGACGGGCAGCACGCTGCTTTACCCGCTGTTCAAGCTGTGGGTGGTGGGCTACAAGAGCGCCTACCCGCAGGTCACGATCACCACGGCGGGCACCGGCTCGGGCGCGGGCATCTCGTCCGCGGCGGGCGGCTCCGCGGACATCGGCGCGTCAGACGCCTACCTGACGCCGACCGACGTGAGCAAGTACCCGACGCTGATGAACATCCCGCTGGCGATCTCGGCGCAGATGGTCAACTACAACCTGCAGGGCCTGAACGGCACCCTGAAGCTCGACGGAACCATCCTCGCCGAGATCTACGAGGGCAAGATCACCATGTGGGACGACCCGGCGATCGAGAAGCTGAACCCCGGCCTGTCGCTGCCCCATGAGAAGGTCGTCCCGCTGGTCCGCTCGGACAGCTCGGGTGACACGTTCCTGTTCACGTCTTACCTGTCCCATCAGGTCCCGGCGTGGTCAAGCTCCGTCGGCTACGGCACGACGGTGGCGTGGCCACCGCTCGCGAGCGAGCGGGCGTTCAAGGGCAACGCCGGGATGGTGGTCGGCTGCCAGGCCATCCCGGGCTGCGTCGCCTACATCGGCATCAGCTACAAGTCCGATACCAAAGCGGCGGGGCTCGGCGAAGCCGAACTGGCCAACGGGGCCGGCCAGTATGAGCTGCCCACCAACGCGACCATCGCGGCCGCGGCGGCGAGCTTCCCCACGATTCCGACCACGGGCACCGTGTCGCTGATCGACAGCAGCGCGCCCGGGGCGTACCCCATCATCAACTATGAGTACGCGATCGTGAAGGAGATCCAGCCCAACGCGGACAAGGCGCAGGACATCCAGGCCATGCTCTACTGGGCGATCACGACGGGCAACTCCGGCAAGTACCTGTCGCAGGTGAACTTCCTGCCGCTGCCTAAGGCGGCCCTCGCGGTATCGGAGGCCCTCATCGCGAAGATCGCCGTCTGAGCGGTCATCCCCGGCCGGGCGTCATCAGCATGTCAGTCGCGACAGCCAGCCAGCGCCAGCCTGCCTGGCGAGTGGCAGAGGAGGGCCTCCGATGGGAAGAGGCGCATGGCGTTGAGCACGACGGGACCGAGCTTTGACGAGTTTCACGCCGGTACCGCGGCCCGGATCGTCCGCCATGCCTGCGCGCTGACCGGCGACCTGGACGACGCCCGCGATATCGCCCAGGAGACGTTTGCACGGGCCTGGCAGCGGTGGCCGCCCCCGGCGCCCCCGGTGGTCGCGGCCGGGGTGCCTGGCCGGCGCGCTTGACCCGGCCCCGTCCGGCAACCCGGTCCTGATCACCTACTGCGGCGTCCACCTCGACGATCACGGCAGCATAACCAAGCTGTCGGGCGGACTCACCGCGGCTGCCCTGGCCGGCTAGCACTTGGCAGCTTCCAGCCGGGGCGGACGTAGTGGCATGTGTACCCGTCGGGGTAGCGCTCCAGGTAGTCCTGGTGCTCCGGCTCGGCCTCCCAGAAGGGCCCGGCGGGTGTCACCTCGGTGACCACCTTGCCCGGCCACAGGCCGGAGGCGTCGACGTCAGCGATCGTGTCCTCGGCGGTCCGCCGCTGCGCGTCGCTGAGATAGAAGATGGCCGACCGGTAGCTGGTCCCGATGTCGTTACCCTGCCGGTTCAGCGTGGTCGGGTCGTGGATCTGGAAGAAGAACTCCAGCAGGTCCCGGTACGAGATCCTGTCCGGGTCGAAGGTGATCTCGATCGCCTCGGCGTGGCCGCGGTGGTTGCGGTAGGTCGCGTTCGGCACGTCGCCGCCCGTGTAGCCGACCCGTGTCGAGATCACGCCAGGAAGCTTGCGGATCAGGTCCTGTACTCCCCAGAAGCAGCCGCCGGCCAAGATGGCCTTCTCAGTGGTCATGATGTGCTCC
>NZ_JASIAL010000105.1:0-3154 GCF_030042015.1 Trebonia sp.
GGCGGGCGAGCCGGTGCAGCAGGCGCCGGCCGCCAGGCAGATCACTCCAACCGTCCGGGTCAACACCGAGGCGTAGCCGGGACGGCGTCTGGCCGCAGCGGCCCGATCAGCGCGAGCCCGGCCGCGATGATCAGCAGCGCGCCCGCCGCAAAGATCGCGCGAACCGGCACGGTCGCGGCGAGCGCGCCCGCTGCCGCCATCGAGGCGATGTTGGCGGCCTGCTGGACCGGGTTGAACACCGACATCACGCGCCCGATCAGCCGTTGCGGGATGCTGGCAAGCAGCAGCGGCGGCGCGGCCGCGTTGACCGCGCCGAAGGCCACGCCGACGAGGCCGAGGACCCCGACCGCCGCCGGCAGGCCGGTCAGCCGCGAGAAGCCGAGCAGGCAGGCGCCGCCGGCCACAAGGCCGAGCCAGAACACCCGCGCCGCGCCGATTCGGCCCGCTCAAGCCGTCATCGGCGTTTGTGGTTCGGAAATATCCGGCTGGCGGCGGACGTTTCCGCATCGCTGAATTCAGCGGGCGTCGGGCCCCGGGGGATCCGTGTGTTGCTGCGGGTTGGCGAGGCTGACCGGGTAAGCTCAGGTGCGCTGAAGACACCGCTCGGGAGAGTTCCCGCGCAGCCAGCTGCGGGGCGCCGAAGGGGCAACATTCCCCGGAACCTCTCAGGCACCAAGGACCGGGCGGGACAAGCGGCTCTGGAACTGCGCGCGGACGCACGGCGACAGAGGGGGACTCCGGCTAACAGCAACGCCAGGCAGGCCCGGGGGCGGGCCGCCAAGGAGGCTCCCATGAAGTTCGCTCAGCGCCATATCGGGCCGTCCGAGGACGATCAGGCGCAGATGCTCAAGTCCGTAGGCTACGCATCGCTCGACGAGCTGACCTCGGCAGCGCTGCCCGCAGGCCTGGCCGCCGACCGGGAGCTGAACCTGCCCGAGCCGCTGTCCGAGGAGCAGGCGCTCGCCGAGCTGCGCCGCCTGGCCGGCCGCAACCAGGTGCTCACCTCGATGATCGGCCTCGGCTACTACGGCACGGTGACGCCCGCGGTGATCCGCCGCAACCTGCTCGAGAACCCGGCCTGGTACACCGCGTACACGCCGTACCAGCCGGAGATCTCGCAGGGCCGCCTGGAGGCGCTGCTGAACTTCCAGACGATGGTCTCCGACCTGACCGCGCTGCCGGTCGCCAACGCGTCCCTGCTCGACGAGGCCTCCGCGGCCGCCGAGGCGATGACGCTGGCCCGCCGCGTCGCGGGCGACGGCGCTGGCAGCGTGTTCGTCGCCGACGCCGACTGCCTGCCGCAGACGCTGCACGTGCTGCGCACCCGCGCCGAACCCCTCGGCATCGACCTTCGCATCACCTCCGTCTCGGCCGGCACGGATTTCGCCGGCGCCTTCGGCGTCCTGCTGCAGTATCCCGGCGCGTCCGGAGAGATCCGCGACCTCGCCCCGGTCATCGAGGCCGCCCACGCCGCTAACGCCACGGTAGCGGTGGCCGCCGACATTCTGGCGCTGACGCTGCTCAAGCCGCCAGGCGAGCTTGGCGCCGACGTCGCGATCGGCTCCACCCAGCGGTTCGGCGTGCCCATGTTCTACGGCGGCCCGCACGCCGCCTACATGGCGGTCCGCGACGACCTCAGGCGCCAGCTGCCCGGCCGCCTCGTCGGCGTCTCCGTGGACGCGGACGGGCACCCCGCCTACCGCCTCGCGTTGCAGGCCCGCGAGCAGCACATCCGCCGCGAGCGTGCCACCAGCAACATCTGCACCGCTCAGGTCCTGCTCGCCGTCGCCGCAGGCATGTACGCCTGCTACCACGGCCCGGACGGACTGGCCGCCATCGCACGGGGTGCGCACCGTAGCGCCGCGACCCTCGCCGCGACCTTGCGCCACTATGGCCTCCGAACGGGCAGTGGCGCCTGCTTCGACACGATCAGGGTGCTGCTCGACGGGCCCCGCGAGGCGGCGGCGGCACTGCGCCGCACCAGGGAGGCCGGCTACAACCTGTGCGACGCGGGCGACGGCGTGGTCCAGGTGGCATGCGACGAGACGACCAGGCCGGACCAGCTGCGCGATGTCGCCGCCGCGCTCGTCGGCGCGTCGATGGTCGGCACCGGCATGGACGCCTGCGACGTGGAGCTGGTTCCTGCCGCGGGCGACGAGCTGCCGCCTGACCTGGTACGGACGTCTAAGTTCCTGACCCATCCGGTCTTCAGCCAGCACCGCAGCGAGACGGCGATGCTGCGCTACCTGCGCCGGCTATCGGACCTGGACGTGGCGCTCGACCGGTCGATGATCCCGCTCGGCTCGTGCACGATGAAGCTCAACGCGACGGCCGAGATGGAGGCGATCACCTGGCCCGGGTTCGCCGGGCTGCATCCCTTCGCGCCCCCCGAGGACGCCGCGGGCTACGCCGAGCTGATCGCCTCGCTTGAGGCGTGGCTGTGCGCGGTGACCGGCTACGACGCCTGCTCCGTCCAGCCGAACGCCGGCTCGCAGGGCGAACTGGCCGGCCTGCTCGCCATCCGCGACTACCACGCCGCTCGCGGCTGCGCCGAGCGCGACGTCTGCCTGATCCCCGAGTCGGCGCACGGCACGAACGCGGCGAGCGCCGTCCTCGCCGGGCTCCGGGTCGCCGTGGTGAAATGCGGCGAAGACGGCGCGATCTCGCTGCCCGGCCTGCGCGCCGCGCTCGCCGCGCACGCCGGCCGGGTGGCCGCGATCATGCTGACCTACCCGTCCACCAACGGCGTCTACGAGACCACGGTCGGCCAGGTGTGCGACCTCGTGCACGAGGCAGGCGGCCAGGTCTACATCGACGGCGCGAACCTCAACGCGCTGGCCGGGCTCGCGTCGCCCGCGCTGCTCGGCGGTGACGTGTCCCACCTGAACCTGCACAAGACGTTCTGCATCCCGCACGGCGGCGGCGGCCCCGGCGTCGGCCCTGTCGCGGCCCGCGCCCACCTGGCGCAGTTCCTGCCCGGCACGTTCGGGCCGGTCACCGCGGCCCGCTACGGCTCGGCGGGCGTCCTGCCGATCTCGTGGGCCTACATCGCGATGATGGGCGCCGCCGGGCTGCGCCTGGCGACGCAGGTCGCCGTGCTGTCGGCGAACTACATCGCCCGCCGGCTCGCGCCGCACTTCCCTGTGCTGCACAC
>NZ_JASIAL010000106.1:0-12922 GCF_030042015.1 Trebonia sp.
CGAGCGGGACCTGGCTCTCATCGGGCGCGAAATAGCCGCTGAGCACCCCCGCGTACCCGTAGTTGCCGGGATAGTTCAGCGCGATGTTCGCGGCACAGAACCCGCCTTCTGAGTACCCCGCGACGCCCCACATCAGGCCCGGCTTCTGCACCCGGAGGTTGGCGACGACCCAGTCCGGGACCTCCTTGGCGACGAACGTCATGTCCTGCAGCCCGCCCGGGGCGTTGAGGCACTGCAGCGAGTACTGCAGGCCGCCCTCGGTGTCCGGCATCACGAGCACCGCGGGCTGCGCCTGGTGGGCCGCGAGCAGCTGCAGGTAGATCGGGATCACGTTCATCACGTCGATCCACGTCTCCGGCTCGCCTGGCGAGCCGTGCAGGAGCTCGATCACGGGGAACTTGTACGACGCGTAGGCCTTGCTGAAGTACTGCGGCGGCAGGTAGATGTACACCTCGCGCGTGATGTGGCTGACCGGCCCGGTGATCACGGTCCGGAACAGGTAGCCGGTCTCCGCGTCGAGCACGGGGTCGGTGGTGCTGATCTGGCTGCTTACCGAAGCCCCGTTGTCCTTCCCCAGGCCGGCGGCGGACAGCTGCGGAATCGACTGCCCGCTCTGCCCCGACAGGTCGCTGTACAGCGCTCCCCAGGTTTGGTAGTAGTCGTAGTACTTGTTGACCGCGGCTATCCCGAACACCATCGCGGGAATGAAGGCCAGGCAGGCGGCAAGGACCCGGAAGACGATCTGCCTGGTGAGCACCAGCCACACAAGCAGCCCGCCGAAAGCCACCATCAGCAGCAGGAAGAACAGCGTTCCCTGCGGTTCTAGCACTAGCACTCCTCGCCGTGGCACGTGGCACTGTCAGCCGCGTGCCGTGCGGACGCAACTCCTGGCGGTGGAGGTGGGATTTGAACCCACGGAGGGGTTGCCCCCTCACACGCTTTCGAGGCGTGCGCCCTCGGCCACTAGGCGACTCCACCGCCGGTGAGCATACCTGACCTTCAACCCCGTCAACGACCAGGGGCCCTACCTGCGTTCCGAGAAAAAAGTTCGGATTATCTTCAGGCACTCGTCAGCCAGCACTCCGCCGATGACTTCGGGGACCGGGGTGAGCCGCTGATCGCGCACGACATCCCACAGCGAGCCGGCCGCGCCGGCCCGGGGATCCCGCGCCCCGAACACCAGCCGGCTCAGCCTGGCGGCGGTGATGGCACCAGCGCACATGGTGCACGGCTCGAGCGTCACGACGAGCGTCAGGCCGTCCAGCCGCCAGCCGCCGGCGGCCCGGGCCGCGGCCCGGATCGCGACGATCTCGGCGTGCGCCGTCGGGTCGCCGTCGGCCTCCCGCCTGTTGCGGCCGCGGGCGACCACGCCGCCCGCGGCGTCAAGGACCACGGCGCCGACAGGAACGTCCCCGGCGGCGGCGGCCGCCGCCGCCTCGGCGAGCGCGCCTCGCATCGCGGGCTCGAACGAAGCCTCGTACCCGGTCGGCAAGCGCTCAGGGGCCGAGGGCGAGATCGAGCGCGCGCTCCATCGCCGGCCCGAACCCGAGCCGTGCCGCGATGGCCTCCATCGCGTCCTCGACGCTGTCCGGCGGTTCGTCGGTGTCCAGGTCCAGCCGGCTGCAGATCGCGGCCAGATCCATCTCGTCCAGGCCGAGGTCCGCGAAGATCGACAGGTCCCCCACCGGGAGCACCTGGTCGATGTCCTCCTCGTCGGGGACGGGGATGTCGAGGAAATCGAGCACCTGTTCGGCCAGCGGATAGTCGAGGGCCGCCCCGATGTCGGACAGCAGCACCGACACCTGGCTGCCGATCACGCGGACCGCCACGAAGAAATAATCGTCGATCCCGGCGAGCCCGATCGTGCCGGCGATGCTGTGCTGTTGCCTGAGCACGCGGATAAAGCCGGCCAGGTCCCCGGTCACCGCCACCGGCAGCACGTCAGCGTCCCAGCGCTCGTCCTCGCGGAAGACGATGATCGCAAAGTCTGTCTCGCTTACCTCGGGCATCGCCATGCCCCAAGCATGCCTCGCACGGGGGAATGTTGTCAGATCGGGGAACGTCGGCGCACCGAATCCCGCAGATGCGGGACGGCAGATCGGTAAACATGCCCGAGTTGGAGGCTGCGCCTCGCCGCCGTGCGGCACATCCGGCGTGGCTACTTCCAGTATGCGGCCTGCGACGGCATACTCCCTTCCGGGGCGCCATGCTGTCCCTCGGCACATGCGTAGCTTCTTTGGATTCCGGGCATACTGCAGCGGACAGGGCGAGCGGCTTGGGCCTCGCCGGCTTGGACGACCCCATCCGAGCTGGCTCCGGGCTAAGATAAAGGAAACTGGCATAGTAGAGAAGTCTGCGCTTGTGAGGAGCTGGCAGTGAGCTTGAAGACGGTTCTCACGTGGGCTGCCGTGGCCTTTGTCATATGGTGGGTCATCCAGCAGCCGGCTAGTGCCGCCCATCTAGTGCACAACATCGGAAACCTTCTCTCTACCGCCGCGAGCGGGCTCTCGCATTTCGTCGCCCAGATCTGAGGCTTTCCAAGTGGGCATTAGGGTCGTTCCCAACGAGACCGTGCCGGCCAGCGTTTATAAGCACCTCCTGCCGCACGAGCTCCCGGTCACGACCGTGCGGTTCCACCCGGCGGTGCTGATCGGGCCGGTCGCGACCGTCCTCGGCGGGCTCGCGATCGCCGGCCTGCTCTCCACCACGATCGCCCACAACAGCGGCGCGGGGATGCTCATCATCTGGTTGCTCTGGTTTGTCCTCGTCGTCAGGCTGCTGATAAAGATCTATACGTGGCTTGAGGATTACTTTGTCGTGACGTCTGAGCGGCTGATTCTCGTCACCGGGGTCTTCACCAAGACGGTCAACATGATGCCGCTCTCCAAAGTGACCGATATGAGTTTCAAGCGGTCGGCTATGGGCCGGCTCCTCGGATACGGCGAGTTCATCGTGGAGTCCGCGGGCCAGGACCAGGCGCTGAAGCACATCGAGCATTTGCCATATCCCGAGCAGCTTTACCTCGAGGTGTGCGGGCTGATCTTCAAGGACAAGGGCGACAGCGACGAGTGAGCCGGGCGCGCCGTCGCGGCCGTTATAGCTAGCGTCCCTGAATCCACTCCGCGGCGGCGATCGCCGAGCCCCGGGCGCCGGCCATGTCCAGGTCGGGGACCAGCGCCACCTCGGCCAGCGCGGCCTGCTCCACAAGCAGCGCGGTACTGTCCCTGACCGTCGCGACGAACCAGTCGCGAAAGTGCGGCGCGGCGTCGATCACCCCGCCGCCGACGAAATAAACGTCGGGGTCGGTGAACTTGGCCGCGATCGAGAACACGCGGCCGACGGCGATCGCCTGCTGCCGGAAGATCGCCAGCGACATCCGGTCGCCCCGCTCGGCGTACGAGCGGACCAGCTTGGCGGCCCGCGCGACGGGCACCTCGGCGAGTTCGTGGCCGGGGAACCTGGTCAGCCAGTAGGGCAGCAGGTTCCGCCCGATCCCCGTGAGCGAGGCGACCGACTCGGCGTCCGCGTACCGCCCGCAGTTGCACGACGGCACCGGCTGCCCCTCTTCCAGCAGGCCGTCCATGGGGATCGGCATGTGGCCGAGTTCGCCCGCCATCCCGCTCACGCCGCGCACGACCCGGCCGTCCTCGATCACGCCGCCGCCCAGGCCGGTCCCGACGATGGCGGCCACGCTGCTGTGCGCGGCGGAGGCGGCGCCGTAGCGCACGTGATGCGCGTAGAGGGCCGCCGCGTTGGCGTCGTTGTTGTACAGGACCGGGATGGCGAGCCGCTCCTCAAACGCGCCCCTGATATCGAACCCGCTCCACCCGGGGTGACCGAAGTTCGTCGCGCCGCCGGTCGACAGCACCCCGGTGGCGCTGGCCGGGCCGGGCGTGTCCAGGCCGACCGCGCGTACCCGCTCCCTGGGCAGGCCGGTGATGGCGAGCGCCTTGTCGAACGAGTCGACCAGCGCCTGAATGGCCTTCTCCGGCCCCTCCCGCACCAGGCTCGGCAGCTCCGCCATCGCGTCGACAAGGAACCGGCCGGCCGGGTCCACGACGGTGCCGTTGTTCGACGTGCCGCCATTGTCGATCCCAACGGCCACCCAGTCCGGCATCAACCCTCCTCAACCACATGAATTCCGTGCTGACCGTGCCAGTGGCCGACGGACCTGGTGGACCTGGTCACCGGTCAGGGGTGGTGACCGGTGACCAGGAGCGCGGGGTCATGCGCCATCTTCGGAAGAATGACTCGCAGGCGATGCTGTGCGCACTATAAGCCAGCATTTCACCGCAATGCCGGCATGTACAGGTCCGGTCGGGGCCCTCGACCGGAGGGCCGAATGCGGTGCCGCCTGACACGGATACTCACACATCGCCACAGTTTCGGCCGACCACTTCTTGTCCTCCCATGGCGGTCCTAGATTGGCCGCAGGCACCGCCAACATTTGGAGGCAGACAGTGGCGACACCGTTCAAGAAGGGCGCGATCCCGCATGACCCGCGAATCGTCATCCCGAAGCTAGAGGATTACATCGACGTGTCCGCGCTGTCCGACGGCCTGCCGGGGGCGCCCGGCATCGTCGACCGCGAGTCGAAGGTCAAGGCATGGCCGATGTACGCCAACGGTCCCGACCCGAACGCGCCCGCGGTGATCGCCTCGACGGGCGTGGGCGACTGCACCTGCGCGGGAATCGGCCACTTCCTGGCGGCGGTCACCGCGTTCAGCGGCGACGTCCCCGGCGGGGTCATGTTCACCGACACGGCGATCCTCGGCATGTACTCGGCGGTCAGCGGCTACCAGCTGGGCAACGAGAAGACGGACACCGGCTGCATGCTGCAGTCCGTCGCCCAGTACATGGTGAACACCGGGCTGCCCGACACCACGGGCAAGGTCCACAAGCTGGCCGGCTACTTCGCCATCGGCGGCTACACGAACCTGGAGCTGCTCAAGCAGGTCGCCAACACGTTCGGCGGCGTCTACATCGGCGTCGCGGTCAGCGACAGCGACATGACGGCGCTCAACAACGGCCAGCCGTGGACGCTGCCTGCCGCCGGCACCAACGTGGGACCGAACGGCATCGACCACTGCGTGGTGATCGAGTACAGCGCCTTCGGGGTGCCGGGCATCGGCAACGACGAGTCGGTCATCACCTGGGGCGTCGAGCAGCCGGTCAACCAGCACTGGGCGCTGACCAACATCGGGCAGGCCATGGGCCTGATCACCGAGGACTGGATCAGCGCGAACGGCACGACGATCAACGGCCAGTCGCTTGCGCAGCTGATCACCGACAGCAGGAACGTGCAAAGCTGACGCTGGTGCAGTCGCCCCGCTCCGTTCCGGATAAAAATCTTTAATCTCCCGAACGGAGCGTGGTGGCTGCCGCCGGGCCGGCGCGGCTCAGGCCGGGACCAGGCGCAGCGGGAGCGATTCGAGCCCGTGCACCGCCATGTTCGTCGTGGTGTGCGGCTCGCCGACGACTTCGATGGACTCGAAATGCCGGGCGAGCGCCGACAGCAGCGATACCCCCTCCAGCCGGGCGACCCGGGCGCCCACGCAGGCGTGCACGCCGAACCCAAGGCCGAGGTGCTTGCCGACGACGTCCCGGGTGATGTCGTAGGCTTCCGGGTTCTCCCAGCGGCGCGGGTCCCGCCCGGCGGGCATGTGCAGCAGCAGGATCCCCGCCTCGGCCGGCACCGTCACCCCGTCCACGTCGGTGTCGGCGGTCGCCCGGCGGCGGGTGAACCGGGCCGGGTTGTCGTAGCGGATGCCTTCCTCGAAGGCGCGCTGCGCGTACTCGTCGATGTTGGTCCGCAGCAGCTGGTACTGGGCCGGGTTCTCGGCCAGCGCCCGCACGACGTTGCCGATCGTGTAGATCGTGGTGTCCGAGCCGGCCGAGTACAGCACCTGGACGAGCATTTCTGCTTCTTCGTGGGTGATGTCGCCCGCGTCGGCGGCCTCGTACATCGCCATGCAGATCCCGCCCGGCTGCACCGCGTCGCGCTTGCAGTTGACCGCGACCCATTCGAACACCTCGGCCGCTTCCGCCATCGACTCGCGGTAGATCTCGTTCTTCGGCCCGAACATGTTGAACTGCGCGTGCCCGAAGCGGACAAGCATCTCCCTGTTCTTGTCGCCGAGGCCGATCGCGTCGGGGAACACCTTGAGGATGTACGCCTTGGCGAGGTCGGTGTACCCGTCGACGAGGCCGCCGGGGGCGTCGAGCAGCCGCCGCACCGTCTCTGCTGCCCCCTGCTCGAAGGCGTCCTGCATGCGGCGCAGCACCGAGGGGGACATCGCGCGGGAGACCACGGTCCGCACCCGCTGGTGGTCCGGCGGGTCCTCGCTGAGCAGGATCATCCGGCCGGGCTCGGCGAACGGCGGGTTGGCGGAAGAGAACGTCTTCCAGTCCCGCATCATCAGCTCGATGGGATCGTGCCGGCCGGTCGCCCACACGTCGTACTGCGGGATGTACACGACGGGCCCGGCTTCCCTGATCATCGTGTCGTAGGGCCGGGGGTCATGGCATGCCTCCGGGCCGAACATGTCGAAGCCGGCATCCAGAACGGACTCAACCGCGGGCATCGGCGCCCCTCCCGCCTGATCGTGTGCAGCGCGTTGTAACGCCCACGCCGACGGGGCGCTTTCCGGAGCGTATGCCGGCGTGACAGAACGGTCAAGAGATCTTGCCGGTGTAGTCACGGCCCCCGCGGATGGCTAAAATCCGCCGCATGAGAGTCACCGTCGATGCCGTGCTGTGCGAGGGCAACGCCGTCTGCGCCGGCCTGGTCCCCGAGGTTTTCTACGTGGACGACTCCGACGAGCTGACGATCCTGGCCAGCGAGGTCCCGCCTGAGCTCGCGGACCGGGTCAGGGAAGCCGTGCGGTGCTGCCCGAAGATGGCGCTGGAACTGCACGAATAAGCCGTCAGCCCGCGGTCAGCACTGGGCCCCGACCGTGGTGGCCTCTGCCGGCCAGTAGCTGGGCAGTTGGCCGTACGGGTTCGGGTCACCCTGGTCCGTCACGAACAGGTTGCCGACATTGCGGGACCAGGACGTGCTGACCACGGTGTCCAGGTCCGCCTCTGGCGTGCTGTAGAGGACGTTCGCGAACCGGTCGCGCCCGTACTGGCTGACCCAGCCCGGCACCGACTCCGACTCGAACGAGGAGAAGTCCCCCTCGAACGCCATGATGACGTTCGCCACGGACATGAAGCTCTGCACGGGGAAGGCGCCGACGTTCAGCCAGACGACCGCGTCCTGGCCGATCTCTTCGGATTCGTGGATGTAGTTGTACAGCGTCTGGTAGTACGACAGCGCGTTTTGCGTGCCCTGGGTGCGGTCCAGCATGATCCCGTTGACGCCGTACCAGGCCTTGTAGTCGGCGATCTCGGACTCGACCTGCGAGAGCGAGAACCCGGTGTAGTCCGTGTCGACGTAGCCGAGCACGGTGATGCCGTGCTGCTGCGCCGACTGCACCAGCTGCTGGAAGTGCGAGTCCGGTCCGGTCCCCGGCCCGTTGTCCACGTTCAGGAACATGGTCGCGGGCGTCGGCGTGGTTCCGATGGCCTGGTCCCAGAGCGTGCCCGAGTAGAAGTAGGAGGGCACGAAGGTCTGCTGGCAGTCCGCCGCGGACCCGGTCGGCGGGGGTGCCGGGGCCGGGGTGGGCGCCGGGCTGGCGGACGGATCCGGGTCCCCGGTGGCCGAGGCGGACGGATCCGGCGTCTTGGTGGCCGCGGCTGACCGCTTCGAGCGGGTCGGCGACGGGCTGGCCGAGCGACCCGCGGGACCCCTGGCAGTGGCCGTCACGAGCCCGCTGGCGACGGCGTCCGGCGCGCCGTTCGCGGCCGCGGTCACCGGGGGGTCGACAGACACGGGCTGCAGCGACACGGCCGACAGCGAGCCGCAGGCGGTGGCGGCTACCCCGGTCAGCACGACTACCGTGGTGACTCGCGCGGCGGCCGGCACCCGGGCCAGCAGCCTGCGCGGGCGGTGGTCGTCAGCGGGGGTCGGTGTCGATGCCATGCCAGCGTCAGCTCCCGGGGAAGGTCGTCGTCGCGTTCGCGTGATGTCACTCCACCGGGCATCATTCCGTATCACGGCTTGGTAATGGGGCCGAATTGCGAATAACGCGATTGGCTGCCCGGCGCGCCGCGCGCCGCTCGTTTCGCGGAGGCTCCGGGATTTGAACCCGGGAGGGCCTCACGACCCAACCGCATTAGCAGTGCGGCGCCATAGACCGGACTAGGCGAAGCCTCCATCCGCGCTCAGCCTCCCGCCGGAGCGTACCGGAGCGAAGGGGCGCGGTGCCGAACAGCGTACCGGCATCGGGCCGCCGTCGGCAAAGCGAGCCCAGGGCCGGGTCAGCGCGGAGCCGGCGCCGGGTCAGCGCGGAGCCGGCGCCAGTTTCGTCACCTCGAGCTCGCCCGCCGCGTACCGCTCGCGCAGCGCGGTCTTCTTGAACTTGCCGACCGAGGTCTTGGGCACCTCGTCGATGAAGCACCAGCGTTCAGGCAGCTGCCACCGCGGCAGCCGCTCGCCGAGGAAGCTGCGCAGCTCTTCCGGGCTCACGGCGGCGCCGACGGCGGGGACCACCGCCGCGAGCGGCCGCTCGCCCCACTGCTCGTCCGGCACGCCGATCACCGCCGCCTCGGCGACAGACGGATGCGCCATCAGCAGGTTCTCAAGCTCCATCGAGGAGATCCACTCTCCGCCGGACTTGATCACGTCCTTGGCCCGGTCGGTGAGCCGGATGAACCCGGCCTCGTCAAGCGTTCCCACGTCGCCGGTGCGCAGCCACCCGTCGTGGAACTTCTCCGGCGCGTCGTCGAGGTAATAGGTGCCGGTCACCCACGGCCCGCGCACCTCGAGCTCGCCCACGGCCCTGCCGTCGGACGCCAGCACCTCACCGGAGTCGCCGGTCAGCCGGCCCTCGATCGTGCAGAACAGCCGTCCCTGGCTGACCCGGTAGGGCCAGACCGCCTCCCCGGTGACGCCGGCCGGCTCGTGCGCGATCGAGCCGAGCGGGGATGTCTCCGTCATCCCCCAGGCGTGCGTCATGACGACGCCGAATTCCGCGGCGTACGCCCGCTGCACCACCTCAGGCAGCGCGGAGCCCCCGCAGACCAGCGTCCGCAGCGAGGACAGGTCGCCGCCCGCTGCGCGCAAGTGGGCGAGCACGCCCTGCCAGATCGTCGGCACGCCCGCGCCGATCGTCACCTTCTCGGTCTCGATCAGCTTGACGATCCCGGCGGGCACCATGAACCGGTCCGGCATCACCAGGCCGGCGCCGGACAGCAGCGCGGCGTACACAAGCCCCCACGCGTTCGCGTGGAACTGCGGCACGACAGGCATGATGACGTCGCGCTCGCTGATCGCGAACGCGTTGCCCAGGCACGCCCCCATCGAGTGCAGGTAGGCGGACCGGTGGCTGTAGACGACGCCCTTCGGCAGCCCGGTCGTGCCGCTCGTGTAGCACATGGCGGCCGCCGACCGCTCGTCGAGCGCGGGCCAGTCGAAGGTTCCCGGCGCCGCGGCGAGCAGGTCCTCGTACGAGTGCACGCTGCGGCCGGGACCTGCCAGGCTGTCGAGCACGCTGTCGTCCTCGGGCGACCGCCCCGCACCGGAGACGATGACGTGCCTGATCGTCGGCGCGTGCGGCAGGACCTTCGCGAACAGCGGCAGCAGCGAGGCGTCGACGATCACCGCGTAGTCGCTGGCGTGCGTGGCGATGTAACCCACCTGGTCGGCGGTCAGCCGGATGTTCAGCGTGTGCAGCACGGCACCCATGGACGGGATGGCGACGTAGGCCTCAACGTGCTCGGCGTTGTTCCACATGAACGTGCCGACCCGCTGGTCCGCGTCGACGCCGAGGGACCGCAGCGCGTGGGCCAGCCGCGCCGTGCGCTCGCCGAGGGCCGCGTAGCTCCGCCGCCGGGAGGGCAGGTCCCCGGCACAGGTGACCACCTCCCTGTTCCCGAACGTCGTCGTGCCGTACCGCATGATCGACGTGACCGTCAGCGGGGTGTCCATCATCGTGCTGTCCACGGCTGCACCTCTCGTGTTGTCCCTGACGGGATAGTGCCACGCGGACCTCCCCCGCGTAACCCTTGAGGCAACGCCGAGTCGTGCGCGCGCAGCCCTGCCTCCGCGCCCGCCTCGGCGTCCGCGCCCAGCTCCGCGTCCTCGCGCAGCCTGGCGACGGCCCGTGCCACCGTGCTCTTGACCGTCCCCACGGACACCCCGAGCGCCGCCGCCACCTCGGGCTCTGACATGTCGTCGTAGTACCTGAGCATCACGGCGGCGCGCATCCGGCGCGGCAGCCGGTCGAGCGCCCGCTGCACCACCTCGCGAAGGTCGCTGTCGCCCGTCAGGTCGGCCGCGGGCTCGTCAGGCAGCTCGTCGGTGGGATACTCGTCCACCCGGCGCCTGCGCCAGCCCGAGATGTGCGTGTTGATCATGATCCGGCGGACATACGTGTCAAGCGCGGCGGGGTCGGCGATGTTGTTCCAGGACTGATAGGTCTTGACCAGCGTGGACTGGACTAGGTCCTCGGCGTCGGCGTGGTTCCCTGTCAGGGCCTGGGCGGCTCGCAGCAATGTCGCGCCGCGGGAGCGCACATAGTCGCCAAACGCGACGCGGTCCCCTGCACCCATGGGTCCCCTACGCTGAGGTAACGCTACTCACAGTGATTGCATGCCCACGATACGCCTCGCTGCGTGATAACTGCCAGGCGCCCCCGCCAGGCGCCCCCGGTGATGCGAGGGACAGGAGTAGCCGAGTCTGGGCTATCCATCAGAGATGTATCTATGTGTCTTCGTGGACAGACATTCCTGAATCACTTGACGTGTCCATACGAACACGCGCATCGTCGGAAATGACATGGCGCTGGATGCAATCCCACGGAGGGCAAGTGCGGCGAAACGCGGAATTTCGCCAGGGTTGTGACGATCTCGTAGAATCCGCCACACCTGCCCGATTTACCCATCGGTCGTTGCTGCGCGCCGCGGTGTTCGGCTCGCGCGACAGCGCCTATCAGGGTCTGTGGGACCCCCGCCAGTCGGCCGCGCGGACCGCCATCACCGGCCAGGTCCTCGACGTCAGCCCGCACCTGCTCGTGCTGCACACCGCCCGTGGCGAGCTTCGGCTGGCCCTGTCGCCCCGTGCCACGGCCTGGCGCGGGTCCCCGGTGGCGCCGACGGCGCTGCGCCACGGCGATCTCGCCATCGTCCGCCGTCATCCCACCCGCAGCATCGCCGAATCCGTGTGGGCGCAGATCGGGCGGGTCACCGGCACGATCATCGAGGTCCAGGGCGGCGAGCTGCTCGTCGACGAGGGGCCGGCCAAGGGCCGCAAGATCGTGCTGATCGACAAGGGCGCGCGCCTGCAGATCCAGGTCCGCTTCCCCCGGCTGGAGCCCGGCTACCTGATCGACGTGATCGGCCTGCGCCAGCAGGGCTATTTGCGGGCGGTGCGGCATGCGACCTCACAGCCGCCGTACCGCGCCGACCACCCCCCGGCGCCGCCCTTGGTCAACGGGCACATTCCCGTCCCCGTCAGCGGAACGGCCGTCTGGCACGAGCCAGGCGAGGAGCCGCTTGGCCTGCTCGGGGTCGCGTACCCCGCGCTCGACCCGGAGACGGACTGCCAGCCCAGCCCGCCCGCTGACGAGCCGCACGTCGTCGACCCGCACACCGCAGGACCCGGCTGCGTCCGGCTGCCTTACCTGTCGGTGGGCAGCGCGGTCCGGATACGCAACGAGTGCACGGACCGTTCGGCGGTGCTGCCGGTGACAAGCTGCGGCGCCGCGGCGCGGCTGTTCTGCGACCGGTGCGTGGAATGCGGCACGTCACCGCGGGGCAGGATCGCGGACCTGACGATCACCGCCTTCGTGGAACTCGGCGGCGACCTGGAAAAGGGCTGCTTCAACGCGACGCTGTCGCTTGCGGGCTGAGGAGAATATCGTGGGGGAGCTTGGGGTGCTCGGGGCCGTCAGGGAAGTGCAGATACCGCTGCTTGCGGCGCTGCTTCTCGGCGCCGTGGCCGCTAAGGCGAGCCGCGCCATCTCCGCTGGCTCGATCGCCGCGGGGATAAAACCGACGGGGATGTTCCCGTTCTGGCTGCGCCGCCCGGCCGCGATGGCCATGTGCTGTGGCGAGCTCGCGCTCGGCCTCGGCCTGCTGGTCACCGCGGGCCGGATCGGGGCCGGCCCGCCGGCCGTCGTGGTCCGGACGGCGACGGCACTGCTGTTCGGCACGGCGGTGGGAGCCCTGCATGTGCTGCGTACCCGGCAGCCCGACGCGGGCTGCGGCTGCTTCGGGGACCTGAGCGATACGCCCGTTAGCTGGCGGGTCCAGGTCCGGTCGGCGCTGCTCTGCGCGGCGGCGGTCGCCACGATCGGCGAGCCGCCGCTGCGCCTGCCCGCCTCTGGCGGGCAGGCGGCCACGGTGCTGACCGTGCTGGCGGTTGAGGTCCTCGTGCTCGCCACCCTGTCCCCGGAGATCGGCGAGATCATGGTCAGGCTCGGCTACTCAGAACCCTGCGAGGTGCGCAGGCTTCCTGTGTCGCGCACGGTGGCCACGCTGCGCGCCAGTTCGCAGTGGCGGCGTTACCGCCGCTACATCGTGTCCACCGAGCCGACCGACGTGTGGCGCGAGGGCTGCTGGCGCTTTGTCGTGTTTCCCGCGATGCTGGCCAGCCGCCGGGTCGAGGTGGTGTTCGCCGTCTACCTGAAACCGCGCCGCCCGACCGTCCGCGCCGCGATCTTCGACGCGACCGCGGACAGGAGCGCGCACAAGGCCGCCGACGGCTTCGCCGCCACCGTGGCCAGCTTCATCACGGCACCGCGCCGCGTCCCGGGCAGCGGCGCCGACGCCCCCGCCGCCCCCGCCGCCGCCCAGGCCGCATCGGCCGCGCTCCCCGGCC
>NZ_JASIAL010000107.1:0-7551 GCF_030042015.1 Trebonia sp.
CGTGCTTGTCGCGCCGCCCTTGCGCGCCCGCCGGCCCTTGCGCACCGGGCGCTTGCCGCGCAGCGCCGCGCCGAGGTCGCCGCTCGCCGCGTAGTCTTGCCAGCGGGCCAGCACCTCCCCGCGCAGCAGCTGCGCGCCGCGCGTTCCGCTGTCGAAGTCGGTGAGCGCGCCCGCGTACGCGGCCTCGGCCTCACGGCGCAGCCGGTTACGGAGCACGGCCTGCGCGTCCACGTGCGCCGCCAGCCTGGGGACCCGCGTCTTGAACGTGTCGAGCACGCCCGCCATCGTCTGGCTGAGCACCGCGACCCTTCTGTCGGCATGCTGCGCGGTGTCGGCCAGCCAGTCCCGTATCGGCTGGAAGACGTCGACCGGCAGCATGCCCTCCACGATGCCGGTCTCCGGGATGACGAACCGCTCGGTTGCCGCGATGCCGTTCGCGTCGAGCATCGCGCTGAAGTGCTCGATGAGCTCGATGCGATGGCTCGGCGGTACGCGGGACAGGACTATGCCGAGCGCGGCACCGCGTTCCCTGGCGTGCTGCAGGATCTCCCACACGGGCGCGTCCGCGTACCGGCCGGCGCTCGTCATGAACAGCCACAGGTCCGAGGCGTCGAGGAACTGATAGGCGAACTCGTAGTGCGCCCGCACCACCGAGTCGATGTCCGGGGTGTCGAGCAGCGCGACGCCCTTGGGCATTCCCTCGCAGGCGGCGAGCACGAGCAGCCCGTCTCGCCCGGGTCTGGCCAGGCCTTCCTGGCGCACCCGCGGCAGCGTGGGCAAGAACATGTTCTCCGCGAACCAGCCGATGTCGTCCGGGTGGCAGGCGAGCACCGGCGAGTTCGTGGTGGGGCGGCGCACGCCGGTGAGGCTGACCTGGGTGCCGACGATGCTGTTGATCAGCGTGGACTTCCCCGCGCCGGTGGAGCCGACGAGCGCGACCAGGATCGGCGCCGCCGACTGGCGGACCCGCGGCAGCAGGTAGTCGTCGATCTGGCTGAGCAGCTTGGCCCGCTCCGCCGACACCTCCTCGGCGCCCGGGATATCGAAGACCAGCGGTATCGCGGCGATCCGTTTCCTGAGGTTGAGCAGGGTAGCCTCAAGAAGCCGCGCGTCTACCCGGACCCGCGACTGCTGCCAGCCGTCGGACACGCCTGATTCCTTCCCGCCTCGTACAGAATTGCCACCACGCGGTGACACCGGATCATCACCAGGCGCTCCCATTTCGCCGCCGGCGGGCGCTGCCGCGGAATTGGCCGTATCCGCCGTGCCCGCGGTGCCCGCGCCGTTTCGGCGCCCTATCCTGGGCGACGGCGATTGTTCCGCCGCCATGCCCTTTCCTTCCATCATCCCGCCTGGTATTACGCTCGCTTATTATCCTCCGCCGATGGGGCCACCAGCGAAGGGGCCGAGCCTACGTTCCGTGCGAGCCCGGCAAGTTCCGCTGCTTCCGCCGCGATGGTCACCACGCCGCCGATAACCACCACGGCCGGGGGCCGGAGCCCCGCGTCCGCGACTTGCCTCTCGACTTCGTCCAGCGTTGAGTAAATTGTGCGCTGATTGGGCATGGTACCGTCCGCGATTACCGAAACCGGACTGTTCCCGGGCCGCCCGCACCGGATCAGCGCCGCCGCTGCAGTCCCGATCCTTTCCAGGGCCATCAGCAGCACCAGCGTCCCGTCGGCCTTGGCCAGCGCTTCCCAGTCCACCGTGGACCGCTCGTCGCCGGGCGGCACGTGCACGGATACCACGTGGAAGTCCTGTGCGGTGCCGCGGTGGGTCACCGGCACACCTGCCGCGGTCGGCACCCCAACCGCGCTGCTGACGCCAGGCACCACCGTCACAGGAATCCCGGCGCGCAGGCACGCCAGCATTTCCTCGCCGCCACGGCCGAACACGAACGGGTCTCCGCCCTTCAGCCGGACCACGAACCGCCCGTTCGCGGCGTGCTCGATGAGCGCCTCGTTGATCTCCTCCTGGGACATCGCCCGGCCGTAGGGGACCTTCCCCGCGTCGATCACGAGGACGTCGGGGGGCAGTTCGGCGAGCAGCTCGCGCGGCGCGAGCCGGTCCGCGATCACCACGTCGGCCTCGGCGAGCAACTGCCTGCCGCGCACGGTGATCAGCCCGGGGTCGCCGGGACCGCCGCCGACCAGCGCCACGCCGTGACCGCGGTGCCTGTGGTGCCGCGCCGAGATCGTCCCGTCCTGCAGTCCCCCGACGATCGCGTCCCTGATCGCCGCGCTGCGGCGCGGGTCCCCGCTGAGCACGCCGATCGCGGCGTCGGCCGCCTGGCCGGAGGCGGGGGTCCAGGCCGTCGACTCGCGTGCGTCGTCGGCTCGCACGCACCAGGTCCGCTGGCGTTCGGCCTCCGCCGCCACGCTCGCGTTGACCTGGGCAGAGCCCGCGCACGCGCAGACCAGCCAGGCGCCGGCGCAGTCCCCCTGCCGGTACTCCCTGCGCAGCCACTCGATCCGCCGGGTGGCGGCCAGGTCCTCTAGAGACGGCGTGGCCCCGGGCGAGACGAGCACGACGTCCGCGCCGGCGGCGAGCAGTCTCGGCACGCGGCGGGCCGCCACCGCGCCGCCGCCGACGACAAGGACCCGCCTGCCGCCCAGCCGCAGGCCGAGCAGGTACGCCTGATCCTGTGTTCCCGCCACGGCCGCCTCTCGGATCGTGCCCGTTCTCGCGGTTTTAAACAACTTCTCGCGACCGAAACGTACCCGAACGGGTGTCCGGCGACGCCAAGGTGGCTGGAACGGCTGGCTGTCGCCGCGGTCAGGGACGCTACGGCTGGGGTTCGTCCCTGGCGGCGCGCAGCAGGGCGCCGAAGGCGGCGGCAGCCACCACGGGGCCGCCCTTCTCCGACAGGTTGCTCAGCGCGGGGGCGCCGCTGGCGCGCAGCGCGTCCTTCGCCGCCGCCGCGCCGGCGAAACCGGCCGGCACCCCGATCACCAGCGCCGGATCGACCACCCGGCGCAGGAGCTCTTCGAGCGCGTCCGCCGTGCCGCCGAGCACCCACACCGACCGCGGGCCTGCCTCACCGAACCCCAGCCGGATCCCGGCGGCCGGCACCGTTATCCCCGTGGTCCTGGCCAGCCGGACGGCAAGCGGCTCGGCTGCCTTGCAGATGACCGGGCAGCCGGTGATACCCGCGGCGACCACCGGCGCGTCGGCGACCACCGGCGCGCCGGCCGCGATGGCCCTGGCCCCGGCGGCCAGGGCAGCCTCGTCGCACACCAGGTCGGTGACGTAGTCGAAGTCGCCGGTCGCGCAGACAATCGCCTCGGTGACCGCGCGGGTCAGCGGCAGCAGGACGCTCAGGTCGATGCGGGACCTCAGCACACGGTACGACTCGGCCTGCGCCGGGTCGATGACAGGGGAGGTTGCCTCGGTCATGTCTGCCCAGCCAACCACCAGCATGTCCGGCGGCACAACCACCACGCCGGCGTGTCCGCGGGCGGCGCGGTCGTTGCGGTCGCGCTCGCCCCGGATCGCGCCCATCGGTTACTTTCTGGTAACGACTGCGTCACCTGTTGCCTACGTAACATGACGTTTACGAGCGAGCCCGGTGATCTTAGGTGATAACAGGTCCGGCAGGTCGTAAGCATTGCCACCATGATTAACAGGAGGCCGATACACTTGCGGGGCCTGGGGTTGTCCGGTGACCTGCCCACTGGCCATCTCTGGTCATACCGGACGACCTTCAGCGAACTGTCAGCTCGGCCGGGTAGTCTCCCGCAGGCGCGACCAGAGATTTCGCGCGGACCCGTGTTGGTCCGCAGCAGCGAACGGAGCATGGATGGCGAGGGAATCGGGTTCCCGTGAAGTGATCACGGGAGGTTCGGGCCTCATCGGCCGCCCTACGTACGATCCCGGCACCGGCCTGAGTACCGGCAGCCCGGTGTCCGGCCCGGACAGCGCGACGGAGGCCTGAACGTGTTCTACTCCAACCCAGCCGACGCGGCGACCGACGCCAGCGCGCTGCACAAGCTTGCCGATAGTTACGGGGAGCGGGTCACGAAGCTCCCGCCGGTCGCGGTCGTGATCGCCGCGTACAACGAGGAAGATGCCGTCGGCCCCGTGGTCGAGGCACTGCCCCGCACGCTCTGCGGGCTGGCCGCCGACGTGATCGTGGTCGCCGACGGCTGCGCCGACGCCACGGCGAAGGAGGCGGACGCCTCGGGCGCCATCGTCTGCGACGTGCCTGTCAACCGTGGCCAGGGCGCCGCCCTGCGGCTCGGCTACCGGATCGCCCGCGAGGGCGGCGCCGAGTACATCGTCACCACCGACGCCGACGGGCAGTACAACCCGCTGGAGATCGAGCCCCTGCTCGCCCCGGTGATCGCGGGCAAGGCGGACTTCGTCACCGGTTCGCGCCGGATGGGCAGCGAGGAGACCAAGGACCCGGTCCGCCGGGCCGGCGTCCGGTTCTTCGCCGTCCTGGTAACCCTGCTGACCGGCCAGCGGATCAGCGACACGACGTTCGGCCTGCGGGCCATGCGCGCCGAGGTCACCGGGGCCGTGCAGCTCGAGCAGCCGCAGTACCAGGCGTCCGAGCTGCTGATCGGCATCATCACGCACGGCTACCGGGTGCTCGAGGTGCCCGCCACCATCCACAAGCGGAAGGTCGGCGAGAGCAAGAAGGGCCAGAACCCCTTCTACAACCTGCACATCCCCGGCGTGAACAACGTCTTCTACGGCGCCAGGTTCGCCCGGGTCGTCCTGGGCACCTGGTGGCGCGAACGCCGCCGCCGCTCCAGGGTCTGACTGCCCGTTCCGGCAGTGCCCAGCGGGACGCCTGGTTCACGGCGCCCCGTCCGCGGGGTCGCTTTCAGCGTGCGGTCACTCGGCGGCAGAGGCTGACGGCGCGGCGGGCGTACCGTCCTTGGGCGCCTTCGCGGCGGGCGCCAGGGCGACGGCGGCCTCGGCGGTGACGGCGACCGCCGCGGAGGCCGGGGCCTCGGCGGGGGTTGGCGCCGTGCGGGTGCCCGGCGGGATCGCGTCGGGGCCGGTGGCGGCGGCCCTGGCGGCGGTGGTCCGCTCCGCGAACAGCACGTAGTGGAAGATCACGAACCGCATGAGGAACGTGAAGAGGTTGGCCACGAAGTAGACAAGGTCGACGAACAACACGTGCTTGGCGCCGTGCAGGCCCATCCAGGCCGCGGCGTGATAGCCGAACTTCGTGGCCAGCGTCAAGATCACGACGACCAGCGCGGAGATCATCCAGAACGGGACGGTCTCCCGCAGCACGTCGGGCCTGCCCTTGCGCTCCCACGCCCAGCGGCTGAGCACGTAGCTCACGACGGCACCGGCGAACCAGCTGATGATCGCGGCGGGCGTCGCCGTGAGGTGGAACACGCCGTTACACAGGGTGAGCGCGATCTCGCTTGTGCCCAGCGAGGCGATCGCGACACCGACGAAACGGGTGAAACGTACCCCCACCTTGGTTCGGAGCCTGCCCCACAATGCCGCAATGAGCCGATTCTGCGCGAGTGCCATGGACTTCCTCAAGTTCGGGACCGATGATTCTCAAAGCGACCACGTGAACAGCACGGAAACCGCAGGCCCCTCGACTCATCCCGTTGACGTCGCGAGACTGCCCGCACCTGCGGGGATGGTCCGGTCGGTCGTACTAGTAGCACGTTACCCCGTTATGTCGGGCGCCGCTGCCAGACGCACCGTCTAGCGTCCGGTCGCTTCGAAGGGTAGCCGATGGCGTTCCCGGCGCTGCGATCGGCCGTGATGGGGCACGATAGAGGTACCGGCGCAGCTGGCGACTGCGGGAGGAGACAGCGGAATGAAGATCCTGGTACTGGGCGGTGACGGGTACCTGGGCTGGCCCACGGCTCTGCACCTGTCGGAGCACGGCCACCAGGTGGCGGTCGCCGACAACTTCGCGCGCAGGCACTACGACGACGAACTCGGCGTGGAGAGCCTGGTGCCGATCGAGCCGCTGCGCGGCCGGATCGCCGCGTGGAAGGAGCTCACCGGCAAGGAGATCGGCTGCTACATCGGCGACCTCACCGACCCGGTGTTCACCTACCGGATGATCGGTGACTTCCGCCCGGACGCGGTGGTGCACTACGCCGAGCAGCGCGCCGCGCCCTACTCGATGATCGACCGCGGCCACGCGATCTACACCCAGTCCAACAACGTGCTCGGCACGCTCAACCTGCTGTACGCGATCGCCGAGATCGACCCGCGGATCCACCTGGTCAAGCTCGGCTCGATCGGCGTGTACGGCACGCCGAACATCGACATCGAGGAGGGCTGGCTTGACATCGAGTACAACGGGCGCAGGGACCGGGTCATGTTCCCCAAGCGCCCCGGCTCGTTCTACCACCTGTCCAAGGTGCACGACGCGCACAACATCGAGTTCGCCTGCCGGATCTGGGACCTGCGGGCCACCGACCTGAACCAGGGCGTGGTCTACGGCCAGCAGACCCCGGAGACGGCGCGCGACGACCGGCTGGCGACCCGGTTCGACTACGACGCGGTGTTCGGCACGGTGCTGAACAGGTTCGTGATCGAGGCGGTGATCGGCCACCCGCTCACCGTCTACGGCACCGGCGGCCAGATCCGCGGCCTGATCGACATCAGGGACACGGTCCTGTGCATCCAGATCGCCTGCGAGAACCCGGCCACCAAGGGCGAGTTCCGCGTGTTCAACCAGATGACCGAGTCGCTGTCGGTCCGCGAGATCGCCGAGACCGTGGCCCGGGCCTACCCAGGCGAGGTCACGATCGAGAACCTGGAGAACCCGCGGGTCGAGGCGCCCGAGCACTACTACAAGGTGGCGCATACCAAGCTCGTCGACCTCGGCCTGCAGCCGCACCTGCTGTCCGACACGCTCATCGAGTCGCTGTTCGAGATCACCAAGCGGTACGCGCACCGGGTGCGTCCCGACGCGCTGCGCCCCACGGTCAACTGGCGCTCCCCGTCGTCGAGTTAACAGCTGGCTCAGGGGGCGGTGTCCCCTGAGCTGCCTGGGCTGGCGTGCCAGAGGGTGCGGAGATTCTTCGGACTGGGGCCAGGGGCGCCGGTTTCCGCGTACGGGGAGAGCGTGAAGCCGTTCGCGAAGGTGACTCGCCAGGAGGGGACGGGGGGACGGGTAGTCCCCCCAGGCTGGGCGGTCACCGGGGGGGTCGTCCTCCCGGGGGAAAGCATCGCGGCGCGTACCGCGGGCATGCCACCGGACAGGCGGATCTCTTCCAGGGCCGGGATGTCCCAGCACTCGGTCGCGTTGACCGTGACGGCCATCGGGCCGGCGCCCGCGCGGCGGACCCGGCCGCGGACAAGCAGCAGCCAGGAGCCGAACAGCCGGGCCGCGCATCGGTCCTGCACCGACTCGAAGAACGCCAGGTCCACCAGGCCGACCGCGTCGTCGAGCGACGCGAAGATGATCCGCTGCCCGGACCGGACCGCAGGGGTCTGCGTCGCCACCTTGACCCCGGCGACGCAGACGGTCTCCCCGTTCCGGCAGCCGTCCAGGCGGTCGGAGCGGACCACGCCGAGCCCGTCGAGCAGGCCGGCGTAGAAGTCCAGCACGTG
>NZ_JASIAL010000530.1:0-3573 GCF_030042015.1 Trebonia sp.
CGTGCAGCTTCGGGTCGCGCATCGAGTCATACAGCCGGGCGGTCATCCGCACCGGGTTGCGGAAGGCCGGGTGCGTGGTGACGTCGCGGACCCGGTCACCGTAGATGTACACCTCACGTCCATCGCGGATGCTCTCGATGTATTCATCGCCGGTCATCGGACGGGTCGCGGCGGGCGTGCCGCCGGACGCCGCGGCAGCCTGCGCTCGGCCGGTGTTCTGCGGATCGGTCACGGTCATGGTGTCGGGTTCCTCCGCGGTGAGGTGGGAAGGTGGATCACCGGGCGGTGCTGCCGGTAAGGCGCGGCAGCACCCAGCCGATGTCGCATTCGGGAGAGTCGAGGGTGTCCAGCCACGGGGCGCCGGCCAGGTGCTCGCCGACCGACCGGAACTCGCCGCCGTGAAATACCAGCGGCCGGCTGTCGGGATGACGCTGGCAGTCCTGGACCAGGCCGACGTGCAGCACGTGGTCGCCGCCGTCATAGGTGGCCCACGGGGTGCAGGCGAACCACGCGAGGCCGCCCGCGATGCGCGGCGCGACCTCGTGGTCGACCCAGCCGACCGCGGCGCCGTGCCCCTGCTGGCCGGCGAAGTGCAGGGCCATCTGGTGGGCATCGCTGTCCAGCACGGTCACCGCGAAGGGGCGCCCGGTGATGTAGCCGCAGACCTTGGCGCGCCGGTCGAGCGCGACAAGCACCAGCGGCGGGTCAAGGGAGACGGCCGTGAACGCGTTGACGGTCGCTCCGTGCAGTCCGGCCTCGGTCCGGCAGGTCACGACCGTCACCCCAGTCGCGAACTGCCCGAGGCAGTGGCGGAACTCACGCGAGTCGACTCGCATCGCCGCTCCCGGCCAAGAGGGATTATGTTCGGTATGCGGACGGCTCGTTCGCTGCCCGGATAACTTCTAAGGCTTGCCAGGGTCAGGACCGAAGTCAAGGGGACGCGTGGACGTATGTGCCGGCGAGGCGCCGCAGTACGCCCTGCCGCTCGTCGTCCGCGTGGAGCGGGCCGCTCCCCCGGCCAGGACCGACGCGCTCGAATGCGCCGCCCGCGCGGTGCTGTTCTTCCTGACCGACCCGCGCGCCGTTGACGGTGAGTGGACGGCGGCGGTGCGCGGCTGGGAAGCCGACCGGATCCGCAAGGTGGTCAGGCGGGCGCGCGGCGCGGCCTGGCGGCGGGCGCTCGCCTTGCCCGGCATCACGGTCGCCAGGCGCACGGCGGAAATTCGCGTCTACCCGCCGGTCCTCCTCGACGAATGGCCGCCTGACCTGGCCAGGCTGCAGGTTTCCGGCACCGAGCTTGAAGATCCGCTGCCGCCGGGCGAGATACCCGCGGGCACCCCCGTGCTCTGGCTGAATCCGGAGCTGGCGATGACCGCGGGAAAGGCCATGGCGCAGGCCGGCCACGCCGCGCAGCTGGCCTGGTGGTGGCTGGAACCACGGGACCGTTCGGAATGGAAGGCCAATGATTTTCACCTTGCCGTGCGAACCGCAGCGCCGGAACCCTGGGCGCGGCTCGTGGCCAGCGGCCTGCCGGTGGTGCGCGACCGCGGGTTCACCGAGGTAGCCCCCGGATCGTGCACGGTGGTCGCGGACGTGCCGGCGCTGCGGCGGGGCCGGTCAGCCGCCGGCGGCTGACCGCAGCGCCCGCCGGGCGCGGTAGGCGGCGGCGTGCTGCCTGTTGCCGCAGTTACCGGTGTCGCAGTAGCGGTGCGAGCGGTTCCGTGACAGGTCGACGAGGACGGCGTGGCAGCCGGGCGCGGCGCACCGGCGGAGCCGCTCGCTCTCGCCGAGCCGGACCAGGTCGGCGAGCGCGAAGGCGGCCTGCGCCGCGATCCGGTCCACCAGGGGCGCGTCCGGCCTGGTCACGTGCAGGTGCCAGCCCCAGCCGCCGCCATGGTCGATCAGCCACGGGCGGGCGCCCGAGTCGTCGAGCAGTTCGTTGACCAGCGCCGCGAGCCGCGGGACGTCCGCGGTGCGCGCGGGTCCGCCTGCGGCCTCCCACGCGGCCAGCAGCCGGGGCCGCAGCGCACGCACCGCGGCCACGTCGGCGGGCCTGGCCGTCCGGCGCGGCACCACCTGGTGCTCGTCGAGGAAGTTCTCAAGCGCGGCCGCGTCCGCGATCGCCTCGCCGTCCGCCGCCAGCCCGGGAGCCGTGTTGACAAGGTCGGCCCCGAGCACGAGGGCGGCCGTCGTGTCATGAGCAAAAAGCAACTTGACTCCTGAGCGGTACTCGGCCTAACGTCAGTACCGTCAATCGTATTTGGTCATGACGCGAGCGGGTCGGTTTCATGGGCTCTCCCCGGTGGGCGGTCGGGACGGCGGTGGCCGGGGCGGCCTGCATCTCGAGTTCGGCGGTCGTGATGCAGCTCGCCGGGAGCTCGCCGAGCATGACCGCGCTCGGCAGGTGCGGGCTGGCGCTGCCGGTCCTTGCCTTGCTCGCCTGGGCGGAGCGGCGCCGCGGCGGGCCGCGCATGACGTCCCGCAATCGATGGCTGGCGCGGCTCGCCGGCGTGTTCCTCGCGGCCGACCTGATCGTCTGGAGCCACTCGATCGCCGACATCGGCGCCGGCCTGGGAACCGTGGTGACCAACCTGCAGGTCGTGATCGTGGCGCTGCTCGCGTGGCTGGTGCTCGGTGAGCGGCCGCGCCGTTCCCTGCTTGTCGCGCTGCCCGTGATGCTCGGCGGCCTCGCCCTCGTCGGCGGGCTGGCCGGCACCGGCGGGTACGGGGCGCATCCGGGGCTCGGCGTGGCGTTCGGCGTCGGGGTGGCGGCGCTGTACTCCGTCTACATCCTCATGCTCCGCCAGGCGGCCGTCGGCTCACCGGTGGTGGCGACGTTGACGCAGGCCACGCTGGGGGCGACGGCCGGGTCGCTGGCGCTCGGCCTGCTGCTGCGGGATTTCCGGCTCGGCCCGGCCTGGCCGGCCCTGGGCTGGCTTGTGCTGCTCGCGCTTACCTCGCAGGTCATCGGCTGGCTGCTGATCACGGTGTCGCTGCCGCGGCTGCCGGCCTGGCTGGTCAGCGCGCTGCTGCTCGTGCAGCCGGCGGGGTCGCTGACGCTCGGGGCGCTGGTCCTGCGCGAGCGGCCGTCGGCGGTGCAGCTGGCAGGGGTGGCGGTGATGCTCGGCGGGGTGCTGATCGCGGCCAGCGGGCGGCTTGGGCGGCCCGGGCGGCCCGGGCGGCGGACGGTGGCGGGCACGCCGGCCGAAGCCGTGGCGGGGGCGGCGGACGCGGCGGAACATGCGACGGTCGAATGATCCGCCCTGGCGGGTTTTGCGCCATTATGATCCCCTCTACACCCGTCTACAGGGTCGGCTGCTGAGTACGGAAGGGTCGGGCATCATGGGCGCCCAGCGCGCTGCCGCTCCAGTGCTATCGGGGACCGTGCCCCCGCTCGCCGGATCATTCCACGACCGGCAGGAAACCGGGTTCGGCCTGGCTGACGCGCTGCGTCCGGGCGAAACGACCGTGCTCGTCCCTGGCCGGCGGGAGACGGACGGCGAGAGCGGCGCGGGGGACGGGGGCCCGGGCGGGGCGGCCGACGGCGGGGACGGCGGGGACGGCGGCGCGGGC
>NZ_JASIAL010000531.1:0-2510 GCF_030042015.1 Trebonia sp.
CGGGCCAGCCGCCGTGGAACGACCCTGCCGGGCAGCAGGGCCGGCGGGGCGGTGGCGCACCGGCGCCGCGCCCGGGCCAGGGTTCAACGCCGGGTGGCGGGTACGAGCAGAGCCCGGGTCCGGCGCAGGGACGCGGCCAGGGATATGGCCAGCGGGACGCGCGGTCGCAGAACCAGCGCCCCGGCGGGAACCCGCCGCAGTACCCGCGCACCGGACCTGAGCAGGTCCCGGGCTCAGGCACCGGGCCGCGTCCAGCGCAGCGCGGGACGGGGCCGGCGCGGCAGGTGCCGCGCGGCTACGAGCGGGGCGGCACCGGGCCGCGCCGCATGGCCGGCGAGTACCAGGGCGATTACCCCGCAGAAGGCTATTCGGCCCGCGGCGAGGGCCGCTTCGGCCGGGAAGAACGCGAAAGCTGGGACTCCGACGCTGGCGATGGAACGTTCCTGCCGGGTTTCGACCGCCGGCGCGGGCTAAGCGGCGCCTCCCGGGACGGTTACCGGGGCGGGCGCGGCGAGCGCCGCGATCCGCGTGACCGCCGCGACTGGAACGACCGCGGCGACAGTGACGACTATGACGATACTGACTGGCCCAAACGCAAACGCAGCCCTATCCGCCGGCTGGCGCCGTGGATCGCGCTGCTGGTGATCCTCACCCCGCTGGTCATCGGCGGCTTGTACGTCTACCACCTGTATGAGAACAAGTACCACCCAGCCGACTACTCCGGCCCTGGCACCGGTCCCGCGGTGGTCGTCGAGGTGAACAGCGGCGACACGGCGTTCACCCTGGGTCCGCGGCTGCAGCAGCTCGGCGTGGTCGCGAGCGCCCGCGCGTTCGAACTGGCGGCCGAGCGCAGCACGAGCACGGTGGGCCTTGAGGTGGGCTTCTACAGGCTGAACCACCATATGCAGGCCAGCCTGGCGTATGCGGCGCTGCTCAACCCGAAGGACCGGGTGCAGCTGACCGTCCTCATCCCCGAAGGCAAGCGCGCCTCGCAGGTGATTGTGCTGCTCGCCAAGGCGACGGGCATCCCGTTGGCCAAGTTCCAGCAGGTCATTGACCACCCCGCTCAGCTCGGCCTCCCGTCCTACGCCAAGGGGAAGGTCGAGGGCTACCTGTTCCCTGCCACGTACACGATCCAGCCGAATGAGACGGCGCTGCAGATCCTGCAGGCGATGGTCCAGCGCTACGACGTCGAAGCCCAGCAGATCAGCCTGCCGGCGGCGGCAGCGAAGGTGCACCTGACACCGGAACAGGTCATCATCGAGGCCAGCATGGTGCAGGCCGAGGGCGGCGTGATCTCCGATTACCCGAAGATTGCCCGCGTGATCATCAACAGGCTCAACGACGGCATGAAGCTCCAGTTCGACAGCGTCCTGCTGTACGGCCTCAACGCGTACGCCGTCAACGTCACCGACGCGCAGATCGCCACGCCCGGCCCCTACAACGACTTCCAGCACTACGGCCTGCCGCCCACGCCCATCTGCAACCCGGGCAACGCCGCGATCCAGGGCATCCTGCACCCCGCGGCAGGCGACTGGCTCTATTTCCTGACCGTCACGGGAAAGGCGTCGGAGTTCTCGGCGACACCCCTGCAGGGTCAGTGAGCGGATACGCTCGCCACGTATGAAAGCCGCCGTACTCGGCTCGCCGATCGCCCACTCGCTGTCCCCGGTCCTGCACCGCGCGGCCTACGTCGCGCTGGGCCTGGACGACTGGACGTACCAGGCCATCGAGTGTGACGAGGCGGGCCTGCCCGGCCTCATCGAGTCGCTCGGGAGCGCCCCCGGGTGGGCGGGCCTGTCGCTGACAATGCCGCTGAAGCGGACGGTGCTGCCGCTGCTCGACCGCGCCGACCCGCTGGTCGCGGCGACCGGCGGGGCGAACACCGTGGTGTTCCGCCCGGACGGCCGGTACGGCTACAACACCGACGTGCAGGGCATCGTCGACGCGCTGGCGCAGGCGGGCGCCCCGGCGCCGGGAAGCGTCACGATTGTCGGCGGGGGCGCGACGGCCTGCTCGGCGCTCGCCGCGCTGCCGCGGATCGGTGCCAGCGGCGCGGACGTCCTCGTCAGGGACCCCGCCCGGGCCGGCGGCCTGCTCGCCGCCGCCCAGCGGCTGCACGTGCCTGTCAGGCTCTGCTCTCTCCCGGGGGACGACCCCCCGGGGACCCTGCTCCTCCCGGGGGACGACCCCCCGGGGACCCCCCGCATGGGGGGACTGCCCGTCCCCCCATACCCCCCTGGCCCCCCTGGCCCCCCTGGCCTGCTGATCTCCACGGTTCCCGCCGGGGTCGCCGACGCGTTCGCCGACCGCATCCGGACGACGGGCCGCGCGCCCGCGGCGGTGCTCGACGTCGTCTACGACCCATGGCCGACCCCGCTGGCCGAGGCGGCCTCCGCCGCGGGGGCGGTGGTGGCGAGCGGCTTCGCGATGCTGCTCCACCAGGCGGCCGCGCAGGTCGAGCTGATGACGGGCGAGCCCGCTCCCGTCGCGGCTATGCGCGCCGCCGG
>NZ_JASIAL010000108.1:0-9308 GCF_030042015.1 Trebonia sp.
AACCACGGGACAGCCCGGGAAAACCGGCACCCAGCCACAGAGCATCCATGGCAAACCCATCCCGGCCCCCCCAACCAGCAGGGAAAACCCGGAACGGGAACCGTACAAAAAAATGCACTGGCTTTTAACACGCTGTTGAGTTCTCAAGAAACGAACCCCCGCACACGAGACACAACATCCCGCAACCGGGGCAACCCGACAAGCTTACTCTTGGTTCTCCCCGCCGTCAACTCGGTTTAGCAGAACTTTGCCGACTCCTGGGATCTCCCATACCGCCAGCCAACCGGACAACCGGGATCCCGCAGCACGCGCGCAGCCCCGGACGAAGGCTTCCTGGTGGCTCCCCGGGTCCCGTCACGCCTTCCGGCGCTCCATCCCCACAGGGCAAAAAGAACTCTACGACCGCCGCAAACCTTCGTCAAATCAAACGGCGCACTATCCGTCACAAGTCTGCGGCAACCTGCTCATAACGTTCCTTACCTGCGGCACCGAGATCGGCAGCGTGTTGAGCGCAAGCTGCTCAGGTGGTTCGGGAGGCATGGTGAGCGGCTAGCGCGGCGCGCCGTGGGGCCCGTCGGGCCGGACCGCCGGCGGCTGGCGCTGCCGCCGCGCGTATGGCCGGTACGCCGATACGGTCGGATCGCCGTCCAGCCAGAAACGCCAGGGAACATCCGCTCCCTCGCGTATCCCCACGCGGGGTCCGGCGCAAATCAAAGTCCTTTCTCCCGAGCCGGTGCCCGCGGGCAGCGGCAAGCCGCTGGCAGGTGCGGCTATCCCGGTCCCCCGTTCCCGCCCGGAAGGGCCGCCCAGCGGGGCGCGCAGGCGGAGCGGCGACGCCTCCGCGCACAAGTCGGCTCCGTACAGGGCCTTGTCGATGGCAAGCGCCTGGCACAGCCGCGCCGGGCCGCGGGCCAGGTCGCGCGTCGCTGCTTCGCCCGCCGCGCTTGCCTCCTGCGAGCCACGCGGCGGGCCGGCCCGCCGGCGCATTGCGAGCTCTTCGCCTTCGACCACCTGCCCGGCCCGCAGCAGCACGGCCGAGGCCGTTCCGGCCGGCAGGCATACCACGTTCATGCAGAAGTGCATCCCGTAGGTGAAGTACACGTAGGCGTGCCCGGGCGGCCCGAACATCACGGCGTTACGCTCGGTTCGCCCCCGGTACGCGTGCGACGCCGGGTCCGCCTGGCCCGCGTACGCCTCCACCTCGGTCAGCGCGACCGCCACGATGCCGTCCGCCGACTCATGTTCCAAGACGCAGCCGAGCAGGCTGGGCGCGACCTGATCGGAAGGCCGGTCAAAGAACTCTCTCGGGAGCAGGCCTGCCACCGCGGCGCGGCCTGCGCTCACGGGCACGCTGGCCGCCGTGTCAACCTCCGTCACCGACGGCCGCCGCCCACGCGGCGGCGGAGTCGACGGTCGCGCGCAGCGCCGCAAGCTGCTCGGCGACACGCGCTGGCGCAGTGCCGCCGAACCCCCTGCGGGCCGCGAGCGCGCCATCCACGGTGAGCACGGCCCGGACATCCGGGGTCAGGTGCGAAGAGACCTTCGCGAGGTCGGCGTCGCTGACCTCGTCCAGCCCGACGTCGTTCACCTGGCACCAGACCACGAGGTGGCCGACGATCTCGTGCGCGTCCCGGAACGGCACGCCGCGGCGCACCAGGTACTCGGCCAGATCGGTGGCGAGGGTATACCCGGCCGGCGCGCCCTGGCGGAGCCGCTGCTTGTTGATGCGCAGCGTCGCGGCCAGGCCGGCCATGGCGGGCAACACGAGCAGCAGCGTGTCGACCGCGTCGAACACCGGCTCCTTATCTTCTTGCAAGTCCCTGTTATAGGTGAGCGGGAGGCCTTTGAGCGTGGTGAGCAGGCCAGTCAGCCCGCCGATGAGCCGCCCGGCCTTGCCCCGGGCCAGCTCGGCGACGTCCGGGTTCTTCTTCTGCGGCATGATGGACGACCCGGTCGCGTAGGCGTCATCGATCTCGACCCAGCTGAACTCCTGCGACGACCACAGCACGATCTCCTCGCCGAGCCGGGACAGGTGCACCCCGGTGAGCGCGGCGGCGAAGCAGAACTCGGCGGCGAAGTCCCTGTCGGAGACGGCGTCCATGGAGTTCGGCGCCGCGCCGTCGAATCCGAGTTCCCTGGCGAGCACCCGCGGATCTACCGCCAGCGACGAGCCTGCCAGCGCGCCCGCGCCAAGCGGGCTGATCGCCGCGCGCTTGTCCCAGTCCCGCAGCCGGTCGGCGTCGCGCGCGAACGCCTGGACATGAGCGAGCAACTGGTGCGCGAACAGCACTGGCTGCGCGTGCTGCAGGTGCGTCATGCCGGGGGCGGGGGTGTCACCGCACGCCTCGGCCTGGGCAATCAGCGCTGTCTGCAGCTCGGCAAGCCTGCTGACGATCCGCCGGGCGTGGTCGCGCAGGTACAGCCGCAGGTCGGTGGCCACCTGGTCGTTGCGGCTGCGGCCCGCCCGCAGCTTCCCGCCGAGCGAGCCGAGCCGCTCGAGCAGGCCGCGCTCAAGGGCGGTGTGCACGTCCTCGTCGGCGACCGTCGGCCGGAACGATCCGTCGTCGACGGCCCGGTCCAGGTCGTCGATGGCGCTGCGCATCGACTCCGCCTCGGCGTCGGTGAGCAGCCCCGCACGGTGCAGCATCCGGGCGTGCGCCCGAGAGGCCAGCAGGTCGTAGCGCGCCAGCCGCCAGTCGAACTGGACGCTCAGCGACAGTCGCGCCAGCGCGTCCGCGGGCCCGCCCTCGAACCGCCCGCCCCACAACCGCGTCGGCCCTGCCTCCGGCTGCTCAGACCCAGCGCCCGATTCCATCTGTCCCACCTGTCCCACTTCCGTCGCGTCGACCCCGTTACACCCAACCCTATGACCCCGCCCAGCGGCGGGCAGGCCGCCTAGGCAGAGGATGCGGGAAGCGGCCCCTCAGGCGGTCCAGGGAATTGGCGCAGGGGGTCACAGCGACGAACCTATTGGCGCTGTGGCCCACAGCGCCAACTCGGCAGGCGGAGCGACCGGGCAGATGGCAGGGCTGGACGGGGCCTGTGGCGCAGGTGCGGCGGGCGTGGCGTCTGAGGCTGACGCGGCCCTGGTGCGGCGGGCGTGGTGCCGGGCGGGGGCACTCACGGGCGGCGGGGCGGGGGCCGGGCGACGGGGGGCGACGGGCGTGGGTCAGCGGCGGCGCTCGGCCAGGTGGCGGAGTTCGGCGGCCAGGGGCTCGCCGCCTGACGGGTCCCTGGCGATAACGAGCACCGTGTCGTCGCCCGCGACCGTGCCGAGGATCGCCGGCCACGCGGCGTGGTCGATGACCGAGGCGAGGAACTGGGCGGCGCCGGCCGGCGTGCGCAGCACGACGAGGTTCGCGCTGGCTTCGGCCGAGGTCATCAGCTCTTTGAGGTAGCGGGTCAGCCGAGCCGGGGCCGCCGCGGACGTTCCGGCCGGCGTGGGGGCCGGGCCCGGCGCCCCGGATGCCCCCGACGGCGGGGCACTCGGGGCAGCGGCTGGCGCGGCAGGCTGGCCAGGGCGCCCGGGGCGCGCCGCGACACCGGAAACGGCGGGCGGCGGGGGAGGCGGCACGGACCGTTCGGGATAATCGAGGCCGGCGCCGGGGCGGGACCCTGGCCCTCCCGGCTCCCCTGGCAGCGCGTACACGAGCGAGCCGTCCCCCGCCCGCAGCCGCACGACGCCGAGCTCGTCCAGGTCACGGGAGAGCGTCGCCTGCGCGACGTGCGTGCCCGCGTACCGGTCGAGCAGCGCGGCCAGCTGCTCCTGGGAGTGCACTTGCTCACGGGACAAGATCGCGGCGATCCTGGCCTGCCTGGCGGCCTTCGTCGCCGGGCTGGCGGGGGGGCCGGGGGCAGCCCCGGCGGCGGCCGACGGGCCTGATGGCGTCGCGTGCCCGGCCATCACGACTGCTCCAGCAGCCAGGTGAGCAGCGCCTTCTGCGCGTGCAGCCGGTTCTCCGCCTGGTCCCAGACCGCGCTGGCCGGTCCGTCGAGCACCTCGGCGGTGATCTCCTCGCCGCGGTGCGCGGGCAGGCAGTGCAGCACGATGGCGTCGGGCCCGGCCAGGCTCAGCAGGTCGCCGTTGAGCTGATACGGCGCCAGCGCCGCCTTCCTGGCGGGCGCGTCCTGCTGGCCCATCGAGACCCACACGTCGGTCGCGAGCACGTCGGCGCCCTCGCTCGCGACCACGGGGTCGTCGAGCACGGTCGCGGAGCCGCCGGTCTGGGCCGCGATCGCGCGCGCTGTTGCTGTTGTCACCGGGTCGGGCTGGTAGCCCTCTGGCGCGGCCACCCGCACGTGCATGCCCGCGGTGGCGCAGCCGAGCAGGTAGGAGTGCGCCATGTTGTTCGCGCCGTCGCCGAGAAAGGTGAGCGTGCGGCCGGAGAGGCGGCCGAAGCGTTCGGCGACGGTGTGCAGGTCGGCGAGGACCTGGCACGGGTGGAACTCGTCGGTCAGCGCGTTGATCACGGGCACCGTGCTGCCCGCGGCGAGCTCCTCGATCCGGTGCTGGCCGGAGGTGCGCCAGGCGATCGCCGCCACCTGCCTGGCCAGCACCCTGGCGATGTCGCCGATCGTCTCGCCGCGCCCGATGTGCGTGGACTGCGTCTCGATGACCAGCGGGAACCCGCCGAGCTCGGCGATGCCGACGGTGAACGACACCCGGGTGCGCAGCGAAGGCTTGTCGAAGAGAACGGCGACGGCCTTCGGGCCAGCGAGCGGACGGCGGCCGAACGGGTCCGCCTTCATCGCGGCGGCCAGGTCGAGCACCCGCGCCTGCTCGGCGGGAGACAGGTCGTCGTCGCGGAGGAAGTGCCTGGGGCCGGGCATCAGGCCGCCGCCCCCGCGTCGGCCGCGGACAGGATCGCCGGGAACGCGTCAAGGAACTCCTGCGCCTCCTCCTGCGACAAGATCAGCGGCGGGGCAAGCCGTACCGCGTCCGGCTGCACGGCGTTGACGAGGAAGCCGTGCGCCTGCGCGGCCGCGCTGACGGCCGGCGCCTTGTCGGCGGTGAGGACCGCCGCGAGCCACAGCCCGCTGCCGCGCACGCCCCTGAGCAGGGGATGCCCGATCGCGGCGATGCCGCCGGCGAGCGTGTCGCCGACGGCCTTGACGTTGCCGAGGACGTTCTCCGACTCGATCACCTCGAGCACGGCAAGCGCCGCCGCGCAGGCAACGGGGTTGGCGCCGAACGTCGAGCCGTGGTCGCCCTTGCGCAGCGCGCTCCCGCAGTCGCCGAAGCCGACGCAGGCCCCGATTGGCAGGCCGCCGCCAAGCCCCTTGGCGAGCGTGAGCACGTCGGGCAGGATCTGCTCCTGCTGGTAGGCGAACCAGGCGCCGGTCCGGCCGATGCCGCTTTGGATCTCGTCGAGCACGAGCAGCGCCCCGGCCGCGTCGCACGCCTGCCTGGCCGCCCGCAGGTAACCTGCCTTCGCCGGGATCACGCCGCCCTCGCCCTGGGTCGGCTCGAGGAAGACGGCCGCCACGTCCCGGTCGACCGCCCGGGCGAGCGCGGCCGCCTCGCCGTAGGGGACGAAGCGGACGTCAAGCCCGAACGGCCCGAACGGCTCCCTGATCGACTCCTTGCCTGTGATCGCGAGCGAGCCCATCGTCCGGCCGTGAAAGCCGTGCTCCGCGGCCACGATCACCGGCCTGCTGCTGCCCTGCTTGCGGCGGACCAGCTTGATCGCGGCCTCGTTGGCCTCGGCGCCCGAGTTGCAGAAGAACACCCGGCCGTCGGCGGCCAGCAGGGCGAGCAGGCGCTCGGCGAGCGCCACGCCTGGCTCGTGCACGAACAGGTTGGAGGTGTGCGCGAGCTTGCCGACCTGGGCGGTCACCGCGGCCACGATGGCCGGATGGGCGTGGCCGAGCGCGCTGACCGCGATCCCGGCGATCAGGTCCAGGTACCGGTTGCCGTCGGCGTCCCAGACCCGGCAGCCCTGGCCGCGGGCGAGCGCGAGCGGCGGAGTGCCGTAGTTCGCCATCATGGCGGCCTCGAACCGGTTGCGCAGGTCTTCGCTCTCGGTCATGTGAGGTCCCCTATCACCATGGTGCCGATGCCGGAGTCGGTGAAGATCTCGAGCAGGACGGCGTGCTTGAGCCTGCCGTCGAGCACGTGCGCCTGCGGCACGCCGCCGCGGACCGCGGTCAGGCACGCCTCCATCTTGGGGATCATCCCGGCCGACAGGCTCGGCAGCAGCTGCTCCAGGTCGGCGGCGCCGAGCTGGCTGATCACGTTGGCCGAGGCCGGCCAGTCCACGTACAGGCCAGCCACGTCGGTGAGCACGACCAGCTTGGCGGCGCCGAGCGCGACCGCGAGCGCGGCGGCCGCGGTGTCGGCGTTGACGTTGTAGACCTCGCCGTCGACGCCGCGGGCCAGGCTGGACACCACGGGGATCCGGTTGTCGGCGAGCAGCGCGCGGACCGCGCCCGGGTCGGTGACGGTGATGTCGCCGACTAGGCCGATGTCGATCGCCGCGCCGTCCACGACCGCGACCTTGCGCTCGGCGGTGAACAGGTTGGCGTCCTCGCCGGACAGGCCGACCGCGAACGGCCCGTACCGGTTGATCAGGCCCACGATGTCCTTGTTCACCTTGCCGCCGAGGACCATCCGCACCACGTCGATCATCTCGGCCGTGGTGACGCGCAGCCCGGCGGTGAACGTCGACTCGATGCCGAGCCGGTCCAGGTGCTCGGTGACCTGCGGGCCGCCGCCGTGCACGACGACCGGGCGCAGCCCGGCGTAGCGCAGGAACACCAGGTCCTGGGCGAACCCGGCGCGCAGGTCCGCCTCGGTCATGGCGTGGCCGCCGTACTTGATCACCACGGTCTCGCCGTGGAACCGGTCGAGCCAGGGCAGCGCCTCGATGAGCGTGGCGGCCTTGGCGGTCGCCACCGCCCGCCGCGCGTCGTCCCTGTCCTCGGCGATCACCATGGTCATGTGGAGTACGCCGAGTTCTCGCGCACGTAGGCCTCGGTGAGGTCGGTGGTGAGGATCACGGCGGTGTTCGGGCCGGCGGACAGGTCTACGGTGATCGTGACGTCGCGACCGCGCAGGTCCACCTTCGACCGCTCCTCGGCGGCCGCGCCGCCCCGGCACACCCAGACGCCGTTGATCGCCACGTTCAGCCGGTCCGGGTCGAACACCGCGTCCGTGGTGCCGACCGCGGCCAGCACGCGGCCCCAGTTCGGGTCCTCGCCCGCGATCGCGCACTTGAGCAGGTTGCTCCTGGCCACCGCCCGGCCGACCGTCAGCGCGTCGGTCTCGGTGGCCGCGCCGACGACCTCGATCGTGATCATCTTCGACGCGCCCTCGGCGTCCAGCTGGAGCTGGCGGGCCAGGTCCGCGCAGACTTCTGTCAGCGTCCTTGTGAAGTCCCCGTGGTCGGGCTTGACCCCCGCCGCGCCGCTGGCGAGCAGCAGCACGGTGTCGTTGGTCGACATGCAGCCGTCGGTGTCGAGCCGGTCGAAGGTGACGGCGGTCGCCGAGCGCAGCGCGGAGTCGAGTTCCGCGGCCGACAGGTCGGCGTCGGTGGTGAGTACGCACAGCATGGTCGCCAGCGCCGGGGCGAGCATGCCGGCGCCCTTGGCCATGCCGCCGATCGTGTACAGGGTTCCGTCAGCGGTCTGCCGGCGGAACGCGATCTTGACGACCGTGTCGGTGGTGCGGATCGCGTCGGCGGCGTGCACGCCGCCGCCGCGATCGGCCTCGGCGACCGCGGCGTCCACCGCGGGCAGCAGCGCGTCCATCGGGAGCCGCTCGCCGATCAGGCCGGTCGAGCAGATCGCGATCTCGCCGGCCGAGTCGCCGATGGCGGCGGCGAGCCGTTCGGCGGTCGCGTGCGTGTCCTGGAAGCCGAGCGGGCCCGTGCACGCGTTCGCGCCGCCCGAATTCAGCGCGACCGCGCGGACCCGGCCGCCGCTGACCACCTGACGGGTCCACCTGACCGGCGCCGCCTGCACCCGGTTGGCGGTGAAGACCGCCGCCGCCGCGCGGGACGGCCCGTCGTTGAGCACGACCGCGACGTCCCGTTCGCCGGACTCCTTGAGTCCGGCGACGACGCCCGCGGCCCGGAAACCGAGCGGTGCTGTCACGCTCATGGGGCCACTCCATGGGGGGTAAGGCCGGCCGTCTCACGCAGGCCGAGCATGAGGTTGGCGATCTGCACGGCCTGGCCGGCCGCGCCCTTCCCGAGGTTGTCGATGGCGCAGACCACGACCGCGCGGCCGGCGTGCGCGTCGGCGGTCACCTGCAGGTGCGCGCCGTTGGACCCGGACACCGCCGCGGAGACCGGCCACTGGTCCGCCGGGAGCAGGTGCACGAACGGGCCGCCCGCGTACGCGTCGGCGAACGCGCCGCGCAGCACGCTGGCCGGGTCCGGGCCGTCGGCGACGCCCGGCGCCAGCCGGGCCGTGCAGGTGGCGAGGATGCCGCGCGGCATCGGCGCAAGCAGCGGGGTGAAGGAGATCGTGGGCTGGGGAGACGGGAGGGATCGTTCGGGATGAAAATCCAGGACCTCCGCGAGCGCCTGCTCGATCTCCGGGGTGTGCCGGTGGGTGCCGCCGACCTGGTACGCGGACATGCTGCCCATGACCTCGCTGGCGAGCAGGTCCGGGCGGGGCGAGCGGCCTGCCCCCGAGGTGCCCGAGGCGGCAACGATCACGATGTCCGCGGGGTCGGCGAGGCCGGCCACGAGCAGCGGGGCGAGCGCGAGTATCGACGCGGTGGCGTAGCAGCCGGGCGCGGCCACCCGTGCCGACGCCGCGATCCGCTCCCGCGCGCCGGGCAGTTCGGGCAGGCCGTAGGTCCAGCGGCCGGCGTGGCCTGCGCCGTAGAACTGCTGCCAGGCCGCCTCGTCGGCGAGCCTGAAGTCGGCGGACAGGTCGACGATCCGCGCGTCGGGCAGCTTTTCCGCCAGCGCCGCGGACTGGCCGTGCGGCAGGGCCATGAAGATCAGTTCGGCGCCCGCCAGCACCTCGGCGTCGGTAACGTCGAACGTGCGGCCGTCGAACGCCGGGTGGCCGGTGAGGTTGGGGTGCACCGCGGTGACCGGCCTGCCCGCGCTCGATTCCCCGGTGACCGCACCGATCTCCAGGTCCGGGTGCCCGGCCAGCAGGCGCAGCAGCTCGCCGCCCGCGTAGCCGCTGGCTCCGGCCACCGCGACCCGTATGCCCATGTTCGGCGCCTCCTCGCATCCGCCATTCTGGAGAATTATGCACCAGAATGAATGAATATGCAAACGGGATCGAGGAGGTTTCGGGCCGGTTGCGCCAACGGCCCACTCTATTGGGGCCAGATACGCCAACGG
>NZ_JASIAL010000109.1:0-8728 GCF_030042015.1 Trebonia sp.
GTGCCGCCGCCGGCCGGCCGCCGCAGCCGCTGCGGGTCACGCTCACCGGCACCGGCGCCCTTGACCCGGCCGCCCGCTTCTTCACCGGCCCGGGCACCCCGCTTGTCTACTGCGCCTCGCGCGCCGTCGCGGCTGCCCAGGCCAGGCTCGGGGGGAGCGCCGAGGTCATCGACGCGGGCGACCCGCCATCCCTGCGCACCGTCCTGCACGACCTTTATTCCGAACGATCCGTGGCGACTGTCCTCGTCGAGGGCGGCGCCCGGATCCTGCGCGACATCCTCGCGGCGGACCTCGCCGACGAGCTGCGCCTCGCGATCGCCCCGTTCTTCGTCGGCGACGCCAGCGCGCCGCGCTTCGGCCTGCCCTCCGCCTACCCGCACACCCCGGCGCGCCCGATGACGCTGGCCGCGGCCCGTCGGCTCGGCGACATCGCCGTGCTGCACTACCTGCTGAGCGATCGCGAGCGCCCGCCCGCCCTGCCCCCGCCGGGAATCGTGGACGCTGGCGGACGGCGGCGCTACGGTATTGGCGAGTGACGACGTCACGCGGTTTTGCGGGCGGGGACGGGAGATGCGCGGTGAAAGCTTCGATCATCGGGGTGCGGGGCGACCTGGTCGGCAGGCGCTTCGCGGTGGGCGGCGCGCCGGTCACGTTCGGCCGCGACGAGAACAACGACGTCGTCATCGATGACCTGTCCGCCTCCCGGCTGCACGCCGAGCTCCGGCAGGAGGCCGACGGCTATGTCCTCGCCGACCGGGGCAGCAGCAATGGCACCTGGGTCAACGGCGCGGCCGTTACGGCCCACCGGCTCCGGCCGGGCGACGAGATCATGATCGGGGACCAGCTGTTCCGCTTCGAGGTGTCGGACGCGGAGGCCAAGACCGTCCGCGCGGGCGTGCTTCGCTCCGGCGAGCTTGTCGACCCCGCGTCGGTCCTGCGGGTGACCGTCAGCGGCGGCGGCCCGGTCGGCCTGACGTTCGCGCTGATGCTGGCGGACCTGATGGGGCCGCGGGTGTCGATCCGGGTCTACAACGGCCGCTGGAAGCGCGACGGCCACCGGGTGGTGTGGAAGGGGCCCGAGGACCGGTACGTCCCGCGCCAGCAGGTCGTGACCATCCAGAGCCGCCAGTTCCTCAAGCTCCCGCAGGAGCTGCAGGACCACCTGTTCACCCCGGGCAACTTTACCGAGATGTGGCCGAAGGGGCCGGACTCGATCCAGGACTTCGGCCCCCGCAACATCCGCATCGCCTATGTCGAGGAGCGCCTGCTCGACCTGGCTAACCGCAAGCGCGGCCAGATCGAGCTCATCCCCGCGCCCTTCGACGCCGACGCCGCCCACGACGAGATAGCCGGGCAGCACGTGCTGGCGATCTGCGAGGGCAGCCGGTCGCGCACCTTCCAGCATTTCGCCGACAAGTTCGGCGCGGCCGACCCGACCCTGTACGCGCTCGACGGAGAGCAGGTTTCCGACTTCGTGCTCGGCCTGCGCGTGAAGTCGACGCTGCCCGACCCGATGGCGGTCCTGCTGACGGTGTCGCAGAACCGGTTCCTGCTGAACTCGCTGCGCGGCGAGGGATTCCTGAACATGCGGCTCACCGCCTCCGAGGCGAAGGAAGCGGTCGGGATCGACCCGGTCAGGCAGCTGTTCACCGGCTGCATCCAGACCGAGCCCTGCCTGCTCGAGCGGACCCCGAGCGGGGAGTTCACCTGCGGCACGCACCACACGCTGTTCCTGCCGGCCCTGCTGCGCGGGTCGGCGTTCTGGTCGCGGGTGCAGGAGGGGCTCACGCTGTTCGGCGTCCCGCCGGAGAACCTGACCGCGGTGACCGGCTTCCAGCTGAGCATGGTGCAGCGGCCGCGGTTCTCGGCCCGGCTGTTCCCGCCCACCGCGAAGACGCCGGGGACGTTCGGCTTCCTGCTTGGCGATGCCGCCAACGCCATCCACTTCTGGCCGGGGCGCGGCCTGAACAGCGGGCTGGTGTCGGCGATATCCCTGGCCCGGTGCCTGGCCAGGCCCCGCCACGGCACGACGCTGCGGGACGCCGACTTCGTCCGGCACGAGGCCGTGATGTCGATGCTGCAGTACCGGCACAAGACCCGGGCGTGGCTGCAGATGGTCACCGCCGACGACACCGGCGACTTCCGCGCGATCAAGGACATCATCTCCCAGGGCATCGCGGAGGGCGACGAGGGGACCTTCGACGCCGACGCCGACCGCGAGGCCCTGCTGGCGCGGCTGATCCAGATCAGGGAGCGCCTGGCGCCGCGCATCGCGGGGATGCCCGACGACGACACGCTGCGCGCGCACCTGGATTCGCTCGGCGGCCCGCTGATCCACACGCTGCTGGTCAGCGGACCGTGGGACACGACGAACGTCGGCGGCGAGGAGGTCGACGTCGACTGGCTCCTCGAGGGACCGCAACAGGAGCAGGCGGCCACCCCCGGCCCGCCGCCCAGCCCGCCCGCCACTCCGCACCCCGCCCCCGCCCCGACCGCCCAGCTCGCCCGCCAGTAGCTCACCCACCCCGGCCGCGCCGCTTTTCTGGCGCAGGGGGCCCCGCCGCCAGTCCGGGTTCTCGGTGCGAGCCTCAGAACAGCGTGTTTTCCGGCTCGATGCCGCGCATGGTGTCGTAGTCGAGCGTGACGCAGCGGATGCCCCGGTCGGCCGCGAGCACGCGCGCCTGCGGCCTGATCTCCTGGGCGGCGAAGACGCCGTGCACGGGCGCCAGCAGCGGGTCCCTGTTGAGCAAGTCAAGGTACCGGGTCAGCTGCTCCACGCCGTCGATCTCGCCGCGTCTTTTGATCTCGATGGCGACGTGCGCGCCGTCGCCGTCGCGGCACATGATGTCGACCGGGCCGATCGGCGTCGGGTACTCGCGGCGGACGAGCCGCCAGCCGTCGCCAAGCAGGTGCAGCTGCCCGGCGAGCAGCTCCTGCAGGTGCGCCTCGACGCCGTCCTTGACCAGGCCGGGGTCGGTGCCGAGGTCCACGAACGTGTCGCTGAGGGTTTCCTCGATCGTGATCGTCAGCGTCTCGCCCGCCTTGTTGGCGACCGTCCACCTGTCCGGCTGCTCGGTCAGCCGGCACGGCGGCGACATCCAGTTCAGCGGCTTGTACGAGCCGCCGTCCGAATGCACGAGCACGGACCCGTCGGCCTTGACGATGAGCAGCCGGAGGGCGGACGGGAGATGAGCGGTGAGCCTGCCGTCGTAGTCGACGCTGCACCGGGCGATGACGAGCCGCACGGAACGCCACTGTAGTGTGAACCGCCGGGTACCAGCACCTCGCTAGGCTGGATGATCGTGAGTCCGCGCAAGACCCGGCGAGCCCGGCCCGAAGCGCCGGCCGCGCCGCTGGGTCCCGAGCGGATCGAAGAGTGGCCGGACGGTGACTGGATCGTGCGCCAGGTGCCGGGCACGGCGGCCGCCAAGGCGTACCGCTGCCCGGGCTGCGATCAGGAGATCTACCCTGGTACGGCCCACGTGGTGGTGTGGCCGGCGCACGCCGGCGTGACGTCGAGGCGGCACTGGCACACCGCGTGCTGGCAGCGGCGCCTGCGGCGTCACCCCGGCTGACCTAACCGCGAGAGGAGACCGTGAACCAGATCAGGGCCGCGACGGTCCTTCCGGCCAGGCGGACGCCGATCACGATAGCGACGGTGGACGGCCTGAACCTGGTCGGCGAGCTGGCGCTGCCCGCCGAGCGCGACCCGGCCGCCACGCTGATCTGCCTGCACCCGCTGCCGACCCACGGCGGCATGATGGACAGCCACGTGATCCGCAAGGCGTCCTACCGGCTGCCCGCGCTCGCCGGCCTGGCGGTGCTCCGGTTCAACACCCGCGGCACCGAGTCCGGGCACGGCAAGAGCGACGGAGAGTTCGGCGGCGGGCAGACAGAACGGCACGATGTCGAGGCGGCCGTCAGCTACGCCGCCGGCGCGGGGCTGCCGCGGCTGTGGCTGCTCGGCTGGTCGTTCGGCACCGAACTGGCGCTGAAGTGGGGCGTGCTGCCGCAGGTGGAGGGCGCGATCCTGCTGTCGCCGCCGCTGCGCCGCGCCACGGACGAGGACCTCGACGCCTGGGCCGCGTCCGGCAAGCCGCTGACCGCGCTTGTACCGGAATTCGACGACTACCTGCGGCCGGGGGAGGCGCGCCAGCGCTTCGCCCGGGTGCCGAAGGCCGACGTCATCGGCGTGGATGGTGCCAGGCATCTGTGGGTGGGGGAGAACTACGTCCGCATCGTGCTTGGCGAGATCGTGCGGGTGGTCAACCCGGCGGCGCTGAACGAGTCGGCGGAGCTGCCGACGGAGTGGGAAGGAGAGCCGTGACACAGCAGCTGTTCCGCCTGGACGGCAAGAAGGCCCTGGTGACCGGCGCCTCGCGCGGCATCGGGCAGGTGATCGCGGTGGCGCTCGCCGAGGCGGGCGCCGACGTCGCGCTGACCGCGCGCGGCGCCGAGGGGCTCGCGGTCACCGGCAAGCAGGTACGCGACCTCGGGCGCGAGGCGGTCGAGATCCCGGCGGACCTGACCAGCCGGGAGGCGGCGGGCGCCGCGGTGGCCGAGGCGATCGCCATGCTCGGCCGGCTCGACATCGTGGTCAACAACGCGGGCGGCTCGAATTTCGTGGTGCCGTTCCTGGACATGCGGCTGTCCGGCTGGGAGAAGGTGCTCCGGCTGAACCTGGACGCCACCATGTGGATCTGCCAGGCCGCGGGCGCGCACATGACGGCCCGTGGCAGCGGCTCGATCATCAACGTCGCCTCGGTCGCGGGCCTTGCCGCCGCGCCGTTCCTGGCCCCGTACGGCGCCGCCAAGGCCGCGGTGGTCTCGCTGACGAAGACGCTGGCGAGCGAGTGGGGCCGGACCGGCGTGCGGGTGAACGCCCTGTGCCCGGGCTGGACCGCGACCGAGCTGAACCGCGTGCTGTGGGACAGCCCGGACGGCGGCCAGGCGACGATCGCGAACGTGCCCATGGGCCGCTGGGGCAGGGCCGAGGAGATGGCGGGCCCCGCGGTGTTCCTGGCCAGCGACGCCTCGTCGTTCATGACCGGCCAGGTGCTCGCCGTCGACGGCGGCCAGACCGCGATGGCCTGACCCGCCGCCCCTGCCCCCGCGCCCCGGCTCGCCCGCCGCGCGCATATAGCCGCCGGGACCTTGCCAGCCTGGCAGCACCCGAAACGCGCAACGGCGACTCATTGCCGGTGCGGCGAAAAGCGACGTGGTGCCCCCCGGCTACCAGCCGGGGGGCACCACAATCCCGCGAAGCCGTCAGCCGGGAGACCGGCTTACTCGGTCCACCAGTCTTCGTCGCTTTCCGGCTTGCCCGCCTCCGCCTTCGGCGCGCCGGCGCCGTTGCCAGGACGCGGTGCCTGGGCGGTCGCGGTGCCGCCGTTCCCGGCCGCCTGCCGGACGGCGGCCGGCGCTGGCGCCGGGGCCGGGGCCTGGGCCGGGGCCGGGGCGGGCGCCCCCGGGGCGCCGTTGGTGACGGGCGTGCTCTCGGCGATGGCCGGCTTGGCCTGGGCAGGGCCCTGGGCGACGGCCTCCATGCCAGGGATCGCGCCGCCGAGCTGCCCGCCGAGCAGCTGGCGCACCTGGGCGAGGTGGCTCGCGATGTTGTCCTTCTGCCTGGTCAGCTCGTCGACCTCGCGCTGCGCGGTCACCCGGCGGCGCTCGGCCTCGGTCTTGGCCTCGGTCATCAGCTGCTCGGCCTGCGACTTGGCCTGCGACACGATCTGGTCGGCGTTCTTCTTGGCGTTGCTGACCAGCTGCCTGGCGTGCTGGTCGGCGTCGCGCCGGGTCTGGTCGGCCTGCGCGGACGCCTTGGCGGCCCGCTGCTCGGCGGTGGAAGCCCGCTGCTCGGCCTCGGAGACCAGCTTCTGCGTGGCGGCCTGGGCGGCGGCGAGGCGCTCGGCCTCCTGGCGCTCGGCCTCCTCGCGGCGCGCGGCGAGCTGGATCTCGAACTCGGCCTCGGCCTGCGCCCGCTGCGCCTCGCTCTCCTCCAGGATGCGCTGCGCCTGCGACCGCATTTCGTCGGCCTGGCGCTTGGACGTGGTGAGGATCTCGTCCCGCTCCCGCTTGGCGGCCGCCTTGAGCTGCGCCACCTCGCGCTCGGTGGTGGTGCGCAGCTTGGCGATGTCGCGCTCGGTGGCGGCGCGCTTCTCGGCGACCTCGTGGTCGGCGGTGGCACGCAGCTTCGCAACCTCGCGCTCGGTGGTCGAGGTCAGCTCGTCCGCCTCGCGCCGCGCGGTGGTACGGATCGAGTCCGCCTCGCGCTCGGCCGCGCCGCGCATGTCGTCGGTTTCACGCTTGGCGTTGGCCCGCAGTTCCGCGGCCTCGTTCTCGGCTGCCGCGCGCAGCTCAGCACCGTCAACCTTCGCGGCGGCCTTGATCTCGTTGGCCTCGGACCGAGCGGCCTGGACGAGTTCGGTGGCCTGCTCTTCGGCGAGCCGCAGCAGTTGCTCGATGCGCGCGCCAAGGCCCGAGTACGTCGGCCGCTCCTGCTCCCGGATCTGCCGGTGCGCGTCGGCGAGATCGCGTCGCGCGGCCAGCGCGTCTTCCTGGTGCCTGCGGACCTCGGTGGCGAGCTGACGGATGTGCTCGTCGACCTGGTGGGGATCGTAACCGCGCATGACCTTGGCGAAGTCGCGCGGTGGAGTCTCTTCGAAGAAGCTGGTCAGTTGAGCGTCAATATCCGATTGCATGTGGCCTAATCCTGGCTAGACGGGGGAAACGGCAGGCGGGGTCAGCGGCCGGGTAATCGCCGGCGGCCAGCGGACCGCACCACCCCACCCCTCGTCAGCCCGAGCCTGTGGCCCCGAAGGACTGTGGCGCTGCATCGCGGACTCCGGCGATTTTCTCGCCCAGTGTCAGGCACACTACTCCGCCGCCGCGCGGTTGGTGGGGTCTTCGGAGTTCTCTGCCCCATGAATCCCGGTTAGCGGCTTTGGTCGTGCCTGCCCTGGAAGTGTACGGGTCTGGCGTGCCTCATGAGTCCCCAGATTGCCGGGCAAAGATCACGTTTCGCGCACGTCTCGCGGCTGCACGAGTTCAGTCAGTACCCCACCGAGATCAGCGGGGTGCAAGAAGGCGATCGAGGCGCCCATCGAACCGTGCCGCGGACGCCGGTCGACGAGCCGCGCACCGCGCCCGCCGATCGCGTCGAGCGCCGCGGCGACGTCGGCTACCGCATAGCCCACGTGATGCAGTCCCTCGCCCCGCCTGGCGAGGAACCTGCCGACCGGGGTGTCCGGCCCGAGCGGTTCGAGCAGCTGCACGTAGGAGGAACCGTCCGGCAGCGCCAGCATCGCCTCGCGCACCCCTTGCTGCTCGTTGGTCTCGCGGCTGACCACCGTGAGCCCGAAGACCGATTGATACCGCTCGACGGCGGCTTCCAGCGAGTGGCAGGCGATGCCCACGTGATCGATCCGCAGCAGCATGCTGGGTATCGTTTCAGGTAGGTGTCACAGCACAACGCAGGAGGCCGGCATGGGCGACCCAGTGATCATCGGCGGAGCACGTACCGGGATCGGCCGGCTGCTTGGATCGCTGGCCGGCTTCACCGCCGCCGAGCTCGGCGGCTTCGCGATCACGGGCGCCCTGGACCGCGCGGCCATCGAGCCCGCCGACGTCCAGTACGTGATCATGGGCCACGTGCTGCAGGCCGGCGCCGGGCAGATCACGTCCCGCCAGGCGGCGGTCAAGGCAGGCATCCCGATGACCACGCCGGCCACCACGGTCAACAAGGTCTGCCTGTCCGGCCTCGACGCGATCGCGATGGCGGCGGACCTGGTCAGGCTCGATGAGTACGACGTCATCGTCGCCGGCGGCATGGAGTCGATGAGCAGCGCGCCGCACGTGCTGGGCAACTCTCGCCGCGGCTACAAGTACGGCCCGGTCGAGATCGCCGACTCGATGGCGCTTGACGGCCTGACCGACGCCTTCGACGGGCTGTCGATGGGCGAGTCGACCGAGCTGCACAACAAGAGGTTCGGCATCAGCCGCGCCGAGCAGGACGAGTTCGCCGCCCGGTCACAGCAGCGGGCGGCGCGGGCCGCGAAGGACGGCATCTTCGCCGACGAGATCGTCCCGGTGACGATCGGGCACAAGCGCGACACGACGACCTTCGACGCGGACGAGGGCATCCGCCCCGACACCACCGCCGAAGGGCTGGCCAAGCTGCCGCCCGCCTTCGGCGCGGACGGGACGATCACGGCCGGGTCCTCCTCGCAGATCTCCGACGGCGCCTGCGCGGTCGTCGTCGCCTCGGCGGCCGCCGCGCGGCGGCTGGGCGCCAGCGTGCTCGCCGAGGTCGGCGCGTGGGGCACGGTGGCCGGGCCGGACAACTCGCTGCACTCCCAGCCCGCCAACGCGATCAAGAAGGCACTCAAGAGGTCCGGCCAGACCGTCGGCGAGCTGGACGTTATCGAGATCAACGAGGCGTTCGCCGCGGTCGGCATCCAGTCGATGCGCGAGCTGGACGCTACCCCTGAGCAGGTGAACGTCAACGGCGGCGCGATCGCGATCGGCCACCCGATCGGGGCCTCGGGCGCCAGGCTCGCCGTGCACCTGTGCTACGAGCTGGGGCGCCGCGGCGGCGGCCTGGGAGCCGCCGGGCTGTGCGGCGGCGGCGGCCAGGGAGAGGCGCTGCTGCTGCGGGTTCGTGGCTAGCGTCGCGGGCAGCGAGGCCGCGGCCGCCGAGATCGACCGGGCGCGGGCCGGCGACACCCGC
>NZ_JASIAL010000532.1:0-5332 GCF_030042015.1 Trebonia sp.
TGACCGCGCCGCGGTCGCACGGGCAGCGCAGGCAGCCCGCGAACACGCCGCGCACGCCGCGCACGCCGCGCACGAACGACACCTGGCGGCGCTCGCCGCGACGGCCAGCGCTGCCGCGGCCCAGCAGCGGGCTGCCCAGCAAGCAGCCCAGCAGCCCGCCCAGGAACAGGCGTCAGGCACGCCGCAGCAGATCGCCGAGGGAATGCTCGCCCAGTACGGCTGGAGCGGCCAGTTCTCGTGCCTGGACTCGCTGTGGACGCAGGAGAGCGACTGGAACCCCACCGCGGAGAACCCGGGTTCCGGCGCGTACGGCATCCCGCAGGCCGTGCCCGGCAGCAAGATGGCCAGCGCCGGCCCTGACTGGCAGACCGACGCGGCCACGCAGATCCGGTGGGGCCTTGAGTACATCCAGTCGACCTACGGCTCCCCGTGCGCTGCCTGGGCCCACGAGGAAGCAGACGGCTGGTACTGACCCCTCGTCGCTCCGGTCTGGCCCCGGCCCGGGGCCAGACCGGAGCCCCTACTCGAAGCGGACGTTGCCGGGTGCGGTCATCCGGCGCAGCAGCGGCAGCGTCACCGCGATCACCCCGAAGGCGATGACGAGGCCGATGACGATCAGCGCGTAATAGTCGTACCCAAGCCGCGGGATCGCGGTGCCGGGCGGCGCGAGCCTGACGTAGGCCAGGACCGACGTGAGGTAGGCGATGATGGCTGCCAGCACGGTGGCGGCGGCCAGCGGGAGCGCGGCCTCGAGCAGGACGACCCTGGACAGGACGCCGACCGGGACGCCGCCGGCCCGCAGCAGGGTGAACGGGCGCTTGCGGTCGACCAGCCCGCCGCCGACCGCGACCGCCAGGCTGCAGCCCGCCACGACCAGCGTGAGCGCGACCGCGGCGTACACGAGCTTCTCCACGACGGCCGCCCGGCCGAGACGGATGCTCAGTGTCTCGCCGAACGTCCGCGGCGGGGTCGGCGCCGCTCCGGGGCCGGCGAAGACCTGCGGCGGGGCGTTGACGGCCAGGAACGTGCGGACCCGCTCCAGCGTCGCGGGGCTGTTCACCCGGACAAGCACGGCCTGCAGGGGCAGGCTGGACAGCGGGCCGGTATAAACCTGACTGGACGAGCTGACGAACGCCTTGGTGTTGAAGAGCGGGTTGTCGCTGAACAGGCTGTCGTCGGTCGTCTGCACCGCCGCCACGCCCGGTGCGCACTGCCCGAGCACGGCCAGGGCGCGCATCACCGCGCAGCTGACGGCGGTGTCGTTACCGGGCCCGCCGGGCCCGCCCGACCCGCCCGGCCCGGGCGGGCCGGGCACAAGCAGCGAATACAGCGGGTAGGTGGTGGCCCCGGGGATAGCGTTCAGCCCGCTGACCAGTTTCCGGCTCTGCCGCGCGGACAAGGTGACGGCGCCGGAGGGACCGGCATACGACTGCACCTGGTCGAGCAGCACGTTGCTGAGCGAGGCGTTGGCGGGCGATGCCTCGGTCGCGTTGATCGCGGGCACGAGCGTGCCCACGATCGTGCCGAGGAAGACGGCGAGCACGAGCCCGGTCACCGAGCGGAAGGCCGCCTTCGGGTTGCCGGCCAGCCGCCGGCTCGCGAGCAGGGCCGACGATCCCCTGGTGACGCTGCCGAACAGCCGGGCCGCCTGCGCGGTCAGCCACGGTCCGGCGATCGCCAGGCCGGCCATGGTGATCAGCAGGCCCGGGTACGCGGGCCCGCCGATCGACTGGTGCGTCGTGGCCAGCAGCCCCACGACGTACAGGGCCACGCCGACCACCAGCGCAGTCAGCCGCCACGCGGTCGGCGGCTTCGGCGTCGCGCGCCTGCTCACGCCGAGCGGCGAGAGCTGCACCCGGCGCAGCGACAGCAGCGCCGCGACCGCCGCGATCACCGGCACGCCGGCGAGCATCGCGACGTATCCCCAGCTGGTCGGGGTCAGCGCCGACGAGAAGTACTGCGTGCCGGTCAGCGTCGCCCCGGCCAGCAACGGCCGCGCCAGCAGGAACACGACGACCCCGAGCACCGCGCCGCCGAACGCGCCGGCCACCGATTCGACCGCCGCGATCACCCGGATGTCGGCGGGCGTCCCGCCGACCAGCCGCAGCGCGGCGAACCGCTCCTCGCGCCGGTCGGCCGCCAGCCGGGTCGCGGTGCCGATCAGCACCAGCATCGGGAACAGCACCGCGAGCACGCCCACGCCGAACGCGTACCTGAAGAACGGCGTGAACACCTCAGGCGCCGGCGCGGTCGAGATCGACGTCACCCAGTCCGAGCCGGGGATCGCGGCGACTCCCGCGGGCGTGTACCCGATGTAGATCACCAGGTCGTTGGGCCCGGTGAGCGCCGCGTCGCCGATCGTCCCGATCAGGTGGCCGGGGAACCTGTCGCCGAGCTGGTCGGCGGGCACGGTGCGGATCAGCGCGGCCAGCGCGGGCGACGCGTAGTACTGCTCCGGCCCCGGCAGGCGCGCAATTCCCGGCAGCACCGGCGCGGACGACGCCAGCGCGGCGACGTCCAGCCGGGTGATCGTCTGCCCCTGGTAGAAGTCCACGCTGTTGTTCCACAGCTCGCCGCCGGCCGGCAGCGGTGCGGGCACCGCCCCGTCGCCCCCCGTGCACGACCAGCAGGCCTGGTTGGCGTTCGCCTGGAACGCGTGGTACTCGGCGAGCACGCCGAGCAGCAGCGCGACGCCGACCGCGACCGCCGCGGCGGTGATCGCCAGCCGGACGAGGGCCTCCCGGCCGCTGCGCAGGGTGAGCCGCAGGCCAAGGCGGACCATCACTGAGCCGCCTGCGCCGCGGAGACCTGCTCGCCGGCGGGACCCAGGTCAACCGACACCATGCCGTCGCGCACGATGACCAGGCGGTCGGCGTACGCGGCGACCCGCGCGTCGTGGGTGACCAGCACGACCGTGGTCCCGGTCTCGCGGGCAAGCGCGGTCAGCAGGTCCATGACCTTCTCGCCGGTCAGCGAGTCAAGCGACCCGGTCGGCTCGTCGGCGAAGATCACCGTCGGCGCCATCGCGAGCGCCCGCGCGACCGCGACACGCTGCGCCTCGCCGCCGGACAGCTCGCCGGTCCTGTGCCTGCCCTTGTCCGCGACGCCAAGCCGGTCCAGCCACGTGCCGGCCGTCCGGTAGGCAGTCCGCCGCCCCACCCGGTTGAGCAGCAGCGGCAGCGCCACGTTGTCGGCCGCGGTGAGCTCGGGGACCAGCTGCCCGAACTGGAACACGAAGCCGAAGGCAGTCCGGCGCAGCCGCGTCCGCTCGGCCTCGCCGAGCGTGTCCAGGCGCTGCCCGTCGAACCAGACCTCGCCGCGGTCGGGCGTGAAGATCCCGGCCAGGCAGTGCAGCAGCGTCGACTTGCCGGATCCGCTCGGGCCCATGATCGCCAGGATCTCGCCCTGACAGACGGCCACGCTCGCGCCGCGCAGCGCGGGTGTCTGGCCGAACGACTTGGCGACCTCCCGCGCCTCGATCAGGTACGCGCCGGTCACGACGGGACTGCTCATTGTTCCCTCCGGGTTACCAGTGCGGCCAGTTCGGTCAGGCGCGCCGACGTGACGTCGATCCAGCGAAGGTCGGCTTCCAGGTGGAACAGCGCGTGGTCGGCGAGCAGCACGTCGACAAGCGCTCCGGTCCGCCTGAGTTCGGTGAGCTCCCGCATCCGCCTGATGTGCGCGGCGCGCTGCCTGTCCAGGTAGGCGTCGGCCGGCTTGCCGAGCATCAGCGCGAGCGTCACCTTCGCGAACAGGATCGTCTGCAGGTGCGGCTCCGGCTCGACCGGATCGGCCAGCCACGCGTCGACCTCGGCCCGGCCGGCGTCGGTGATCGAGTAGGGCTTGCGATCCGGTCCCTCGCCCGGCTCGGCCTCGCCGCCGACGACCTTGCCGTCGCGGGCCAGCCGCCCGAGCGTCGCGTAGACCTGCCCGAATGGCAGTTGCTTGCCTCGCCCGAAGTAGGCGTCGTAGTCCCGCTTGAGGTCATAGCCGTGACTGGGCTCGCGTTCGAGCAGGCCAAGCAGGGTCTGGGGGACACTCACCCTCGGGAATATACACTCGGTGTATACACAAGGCAAATAATATACAGAACGGTCCGTTGCGACTGTCACCACGGTCCGTTCTGTATAAAAGGGGGGCACGTGCGGGCGGCGGCCCGGCGGCTGGTACGGCGGGGTCTGGTCCGCGCCGGGGAACGCGGGCAGCGGATACTGCGACGAGGTGTACTGCGCGACAACCAGCGGGCCGCTGGTGTCGGGGAGCATCGGCGGGTGCGAGTAAGACAGGAACCGGAACGCGCCCGTCATGTTGCTCATCGTCGCGCGCCGGTACGCGCTGATGGTGGGCGCGGGCACTCCGGTCACCTGCTCGAGGAACATCAGGTGCGACGTGTGGTCGGACGGCTCGCTGAAGACCCAGCCGCCGGCCGTCCACGGCGAGACGACGATGCACGGCACCCGGAAGCCGGGGCCGACCGGCAGGCCGTTGCCCGGGGTGCCGCCTGGCGAGGTCAGGCAGACCTATTCGTCGGCGATGCCGGGCGGGGAGACGGGCGGCGGGACGTGGTCGAAGAGGCCGTCGTTCTCGTCGTACACGAGCAGGAACACGGTCTTCACCGAGCCGGCGCCGCCGGGTGAACGGGGTAGCCGGGCGATCAGCACCGCCGCGCTCGCCGGCGCCACGGTCATGGTCAGGCTGGTGTTCGGGCATCTGGAGGTCCTTCGGTCGTGGCGGGGTCCTCGCTAGCCGGCTGATTCTGTGCCTAACAGGGACAAACTGTCCAGAGAATAGCGAGCAGGTGATCGCCGCGCGCCGGATGGCGCAACTCACAGTCGTTGCTTGAGAAGTAACGAGAACTGCAGGTGAACGCCGGGTTTCGGGAAGCTGGGCGTGCTGCGGCGGGGGACCGGCCGGCCTGCCCGCGGGAATGGGGCGGCGCAATCGTTTGTATTCCTACGTGGTTACTTCTTGACAGCACCCCGCCCGCGCGGGACGGCGGCTGCCCCCGGCAGCCGGGCGCCCTGACCTCGTGCCCCGACCGCGCGCCGGCCGATGCCTGCTGTTGCCCGCCTGGCCTTACCGCTTGGCGCGGATCGTGGGGTCAAGGGTGGAATCCGATCGCGCGATGCGCGACCAACCCTGCCACCCAGATCCGCTGGGGCCTGACCTACATCCAGGGCAGGTACCGCTCGCCGTGCGGCGCGTGGGCACACGAGGAAGCAGACGGCTGGTACTAAGCGTCAGGACGGGACCGTCCTGAAGGTGTGCAGCATCTTCTCGAACTCGGGCAGGTACTTGCTGCTCCAGCCCTTGCTGGGCGCCCGGAAATAGA
>NZ_JASIAL010000533.1:0-4067 GCF_030042015.1 Trebonia sp.
GCACCAGGCAATATCGAAATGGCATCACCACGCCAGGCGGCTCACCGTGGCGGCACTCGCCAGCCAAGAGGCACCCCTGGACGGCCCATCACGCAAGGTCACGAGACAGTCCGGTAAGCCCGTCTCCGGAACCCCGGGAACGAAATTACGCAAAGCGACATGAATCTCACCCTACGAGATAACGGGACTGTAGTGTGCCACCGCCTAATATCACCCTGAAGCCGGAACCGCGCCCGTCACTTTTACACCGGATTCCGGACGCCACCGGGCTGAAGCTTGGGAAGATGATCATGCAAGACATTGAGCACTAGGACGTATTGACGATGCTGACCTCGTTGCGGCAGCATCAGCACAACGGGCACCGCTCGCCTCATAAGCCGCTGTTGATGCTGCTCGCGCTCGGACATCTAGCGATAACCGGATCCAGCCGCGTGGCGTGGTCCGTTGCCGAGCAGGCTCTTGCCGGCCTGATCGCAGAGTTCGGCGAACCTTCGAAGACAGGACGCGCACAGAGCGCGGCTTACCCGTTCACACGCATGCGCGCTGACGGTGTGTGGGTGCTGGATGCCGATGTTCCAATGGACCTAGTACGGCCATTGGTCGAGGGAAATGTCACCGGCAGCCTCCCGTCACCACTGGAAGCAGCCCTGCTCGCCAACCCAGCTGTAGTGATGAAGGTCGCGCGGATGCTAGTGACGAGCAACTTCCCGGACACCATCGCTCCAGATGTATTGGAAGCCGTTGGTCTGGATCCCCATGCTGTTCTAAGCCTCAATCCACCGGTCATATCGGGGTGATTCTGGGCGTGTCAACGTGAAAGGTGCCCTCTGAACTGGGACGATGGGAGTGTCTAAAGCTTCCGTCGGCCGACCCGAGAGGACACCTTGTAAGTCCGATTGTTGCATGCCCTGGCGAAAACCCGCGCATCCTTCGACGACCCGAACCTCGTGTCGCGGGCCGGGCTGGTCCCGGTCATGGCCTTGGCTCAGCGGGCCGGGCTGGCGGGCCTGGAGTGCGGCGTCAACGCGCAGCTGAAGATCCCGTGCCTGGTCGCGGGCATGGCCGCAGGCGCGGACAGCATCGATGACATGGACCTGCTGCGGCACGGCGCGATGCCGGGCTTGTTCGGCGGGATCCGGGCACCGTCCACGCTCGGGTCGCACCTGCGGTCGTTCACCTGGGGAAACGTCCGCCAGCTGGAGATGGTGAACCGGGAGCTGCTGGGCGAGCTGGCCCTGCGGGCGCCGCTGCTGCCCGGCCGGGACACGCTGGCGTTCATCGACATCGACGCCATGCAAAAGCGGGTCTACGGGCACCGCAAGCAAGGCGCCGCGTTCGGGCACACCAAGATCCAGGGCAAGAGCCTGCTGGTCCGCGGCCTGAACGCACTGGCCGCCACCATTTCCACGCCGCTGGGCGCACCGGTCATCGCCGCCACCCGGCTGCGCGGCGGGAACGCGAACTCCGCCCGCGGCGCGGCCCGGTTCGCCGCCGAGGCCATCCGCACCGCGCACGCCATCAGGTGCACCGGGCTGATCATCGTGCGAGCGGACTCGGCCTGCTACTCCGCCGCCTTCTGTCATGCGGTCCGCCGGTCCGGCGCCCGGTTCTCCGTCACCGTGAACATGGACCCCAAGCTAGCCGCGGCCATCGCTGCCATCCCCGAGGAGGCCTGGACAGCCATCAAGTACCCGCGCGCGATCTGGGATGGACCAGCTGCGCTGCTGGGTCTCCGACGCCGAAGCCGCCGAAACGGACTACACGGCGTTCACCTCAAAGAAAGGCCAGGCGATCACCGCGCGGCTCATCGTCCGCCGGGTCCGCGACCAGAACAAGCAGGCCGCCGCCGGGCAGGACGAACTGTTCCCCGCATGGCGGCACCACGCCGTGTTCACCGACTCCCCGTTCCAGCTCACCCAGGCCGAAGAACAGCACCGCGACCACGCCATCGCCGGGCAGGTCTTCGCCGACTGGACCGACGGGCCCCTCGCGCACCTGCCATCAGGCTTCTTCCCGGCCAACGCGGCCTGGCTGACCTGCGCCGCCATCGCGCACAACCTGCTGCGCGCCGCCGGAGCCCTGGCCAGCCTCGCCTACGCCAGGGCCCGCGGCGCCACCATCCGCCGCGACCTCATCGACGTCGCCGCCCGCACCGCCCGGCACGGCCGCGGCCACATCACCTTGCACCTGCCCGAAGGCTGGCACCGCGAACACGAATGGATCACCCTGCTCACCGCCGCCTGCGGCCCGCCAGCCGCCGCGGCCTGACCCGCCCCGACCAGGTCACCACACCCGCACCGCTGAACCGGGCACATCAACCCAGCCCAGACCACCAGGAAGCCAGGACGAGCCGCAGAACCAGTGAGCGGTGAGCCGACCATGGCCCTTCAACGCCCATAAACACCGAGTCACGTCAGCGCGGAGCAATGCTTGAAACCTGTGGATCTGCGGGGAAGGGCGTGAAGGAGGGTGCACCTTCCCGGATGATCGAGTCGTAAAGGTTCTCAAGCAAAGGCCGGCGATGCAACGCTGGCCGGGAAGGCACACCCATGCTCACAGTAGTCCCTGGCCTGCCTGCCGCGCTCCCGGCGGACGGATCGCCGTCGGTGATTGATCGGATCGTGCGGGAGGGAGCCCGCCAGATGCTGGCCGCGGCGCTGCAAGCCGAGGTCGCCGCTCGGCCTGTTCGCCGGGCTGCGCGATGAGAACGGCCGGCGGATGGTGGTGCGTAACGGCACCGCCGAGACCCGTACCGTGGTGACCAGCGCCGGGGCGGCCGGGGTGACCGCGCCGCGGGTCAACGGCAAGCGCACCGACCCGGCCACGGGCGAGCGGAGGCGGTTCTCCCCGGCGATCCTGCCGCCGTGGGCGCGCAAGACCCCGCAGGTCAGCGAGGTGCTGCCGCTGCTGTACCTGCACGGCCTGTCCTCGGGCGACTTCGTGCCCGCGCTGGGCCAGTTCCCGGGCAGCAGCGCCGGGCTGTCCTCATCGGTGGTCACGAAGCTGACCGGGACGTGGAAAGCCGGGGCCGCGGCGTTCATGGCCCGGGACTTGGCCGGCGCGGACTACGTGTACCTGTGGGTCGACGGCATCCACTTGGGCATCCGGCTGGGCGAAGGCAAGCTGTGCCTGCTGGTGATGATCGGGGTCCGCGCCGACGGCCGCAAGGAGCTGGTCGCCCTGGCCGACGGCTACCGCGAATCATCGGAGTCCTGGTGTGACCTTCTGCGCGATTGCGCGCGCCGCGGGATGCGCGCGCCGGTGCTGGCCATCGGGGATGGGGCGCTGGGGTTCTGGTCGGCGGTCCGCGAGGTGTTCCGCAGGCCCGGGCCCAGCGCTGCTGGTTCCGCAAGATCGCGAACGTGCTCGGGGCGCTGCCGGAGTCCGCGCACCCGGGGGCGAAGAAGGCCCTGGCGGAGATCTGGAACGCCGAGGACAAAGACCAGGCCCGCGCCGCCGTGAAGGCCTTCGCCTCCGCGTACGGGGCGAAGTTCCCCAAGGCCGTCGCGAAGATCACCGGGGATGAGGAGGAACTGCTGGCGTTCTATGACTATCCCGCGGAGCACTGGATCCACCTGCGGACCACCAACCCGATCGAGTCGGCCTTCGCCACCGTGCGGCTGCGGACGAAGGTCACCAAGGGCCACGGCTCGAAGGCCGCCGCCCTGGCGATGGCGTTCAAGCTCATCGAATCCGCCCAGCGCCGCCGGCGGATGGTCAACGCCCCGCACCTGGTCGCGCTCGTCCGGGCCGGAGCCACATTCGTCAACGGCAAGCTGGCCGAGCGTCCCGCGAGCCCTCACCTAGCACACGCAGCAGCTCGCCGAGCGTGGCCGGGGAAGAGGTCCCGGCAGCCGCCTGAAGATCTTGATCCACAGGTATTGACAATTACTCCAGCGCGGGCACGCCAAACCAGCCGGTGGATTGAGGCTAAGCGCCGAAGTCACGCTTGACGATTGTCGCGATACCGCAGTTGAGCGTCGGCGTGATTCCGGGTGGCGTCACGCTGTCCTGCAGGCGTGGGACCGGCAATGCGCCTTCTGTGGCTATGACGGCCAGATTGCGGG
>NZ_JASIAL010000534.1:0-7777 GCF_030042015.1 Trebonia sp.
GTGCCCGTGCCCGCGTTGATGCCGAGGCCGTCCGGCAGGCCGGCCGCGGACCAGGTGTAGGCGCCGTCGCCGCCGGTCGCGGACACCGTCGCCGAATAGGCCTTGCCCTCGGTGCCGCCAGGCAGCGCGGACGTGGTGATCGCCAGCGCGGGATACTTGCTGCCGCCGCTCGTTACGCACGTCAGCGTGTACGCGGCCGTGTTGGAGACGGCCGGGACCGGGCTGGTCACCACGAGCTCGGCCGCGCCAGTGGCGGTGTCGCCTGGCGGCGTCACGGTGAACGGCTGCACTGCCTGGGTACCGGGCGCCCCGAACGTCAGGGTCGCCGGCGCTGACGCCGCTCCGCCGGAAAGCGCCCAGTAGTAGCTGACCCGCCCGGCCTTCGAGGTGGTGATCGTGCCGGTGAAGGTGAAGTCGGGCGGCGCCGCCCCGCACGTGACCGTACCCGTTGCCGGCGTCACCGCAGCCACCGCCGTGACCTGGCCAGGCCGGCTGCCCGGCTTCCTGCACAGCAGCCGGTAGCTCGCCTTGTTCGAATATGACGCCGCGGGTGCCACGATCTGGAGCTCCGCCCAGCCGGTGCCGGCGCCCTTGGCCCGCACGACCCCGCCCGGCACCTGCTGGGTCCCCGCCGCGGCGAACCGAAGCGCCCGCACCGCGCTCTTCTGACCTGACGAGTAAACCCACCGATAGGACACCACCCCGGCCGCCGACGCGGTGATGTCGGAGCTGTACGTGAACGTCGTGGGCGTGCGGCAGGACGAAACCGCCACCGGCGGTACCGTGTTGGCGACCGCCTGGAAGTTCGCGTTCACCGTGATGACCGGCGGCGTCGGAGTGCCCGCCGGGCTGCTTGCGGCGCGCGGACTGTGGTTACCGCCACCCGAGAGGGCGACCGCGGTCGTGGCGATCCCGACCATGACCGCGACGCTCGCCGCGATCCCCACGGCGGCGGCCTTCTTATGGGAGGCGATCCAGGTCACCTGGGAGCCGATCCAGGTGACCGCGGGCGCGCCGCTCGTTTCACCGGCGACGCTCGTGCCGGCCGGCTGCCGCGGCGACGCGGCGGCGCGCTCCGCCAGCTGGGCGCGACCGCGTGCCTCCCAGTCTGGCCCGTAGGCGGCCACCGCCGTCTCCTCGAGCTCGGCGGCGAATTCCGCGGCGTCGGCCGGCCTGGCCGACGGAAACATCGCCATGCCACGCGCGACCAGGGCCCGGAGCGGCTCATCGACCTGGTCGACGGGCACGACGGCGAACAGGTGCTGCTTACGCAGCCCGGCGAGCGAACCGGAGAACGGCGTCTTGCCGGTCAGGCACTCGAAGAACACCGCCGTGGCCGCGTAGATGTCGCTGGCCCCGCTCGGCTCGGCACCTTCCCACAGTTCCGGTGCCAGGTACAGCGGGGTGCCTGCCGACCGGACGCGCCTGCCCGCCTTGACCGCCAGGCCGAAGTCGGAGACCTTGGTGTTCCCCTCGCCGTCGACGAGCACGTTCTCCGGCTTGTAGTCCCCGTGCACGACGCCGAGTGCATGGGCGGGGCCGAGGCCGAGCAGCGACCCCTTCAGCACCGCGAGCGCCGCCTCCGGGGAGATCGCCCCGTGCTGCGAGAGCATCTCGCGCAGCGAGGCCCCGTCGACCAGCTCCATCACGATCGCCGCGCCCGCGCCAGGCTCTTCGACGTAGGCCAGCAGCCGGACTACCTGCGGGACGTCAAGGAACTCCAGGATCGCGGCATCGTAGCCGAAGCGCACACGAAAGCCATCGCTTGCCAACAGCCGGGGCGTGAGGTATCTAATCGCCACCCGACGGCCGGAGTCGCGGTGCACGGCCACGACCACACGGCCGGACGCCCCGTGCCCGAGCTCCCGCTCGTGCACGTAGCCAGGAACGACCCATGCGTCCATCGCGCAGTCCCCCACTGATGCTGCCGACGGGGATCAGCGTACCGACATCGGGTAGCTAAATGCTACAAAAAGTGACGATTATCCGTTGGGCGTGGCCGCGGGTTTCCTGAGTCAGGCGGCGTGCTCGCCGTGATCCCGTGATGGCGCGATCGACCAGTCCTGCAAGGGAGCGGACTCGCTGCTGATTTCGCGTTTAGGCTAGCGAATGTGCGCATGCCCTCACCCCGAGACCCAGTCCTGGCTCTGCTTGCCGTCATGGTGGCCCTGCCGCTAGCGGGCGCCGGCGTCTTCCTGGCCCACGCCAGCGACACGCATCCGCCCGTGGCCCTCCAGCTCCAGCTGGGTGCCCGGGCCGGCTCTGCCGCTCCGGCAGGCTCTGCCGCTCCGGCCGGCTCTGCCGCGCGGGCCGCCTCGACCACGCGGACCGCTTCAGGAACGCGGACCGCTACGAGAACGCGGACCGCCGCGGCTGGGCAGGCCGCCTCGGCCACGCATGCTGCGCCCGCCGTCGTGACCGGCCCGGCCGACATCAAGGTGAAGGGCGCCGCTTTGGCCAACGCGGCCACGGGCAAGATCCTGTGGAGCATCGGCCTGAACACCGAACGGCCAATCGGCAGCATCGTGAAGGTCATGACGGCCCTGGTGGTGATCCAGGCAGGCGACCTGAACCGGGAGATCACGGTGCCCGAGTCGGTCATCGCCTACCTGGACAGCCAGAACGGGCCAAGCACGGCGGGCCTGATCGTAGGCGACCGGCTCACCGCGCTTGAGCTGCTCGAGGCGCTGTTGCTGCCGTCCGGCTGCGACGCCGCCTATACGCTCGCGCAGGCCTACGGTCCAGGGACCGACGCGTTCATCGCCAAGATGAACGCGGAAGCCAGCAAGCTCGGCCTGACCGACACGCACTTCTCGAACTTCGACGGCATGCCGTGGCCGACCGAGTACTCCACCTGGTCGACCCCCGCGAACCTGATCACGCTGGCCCGGTATGCGATGAGCTACCCGGTGTTCGCCTCGATTGTCGGCCAGGCCAGCTACTCACTCCCGGCCGGCGACGGCCACCACGGCTACTTCTGGCAGAACACCAACCCGCTGATCGGCGTCTACCCGGGCGCGACCGGGATCAAGACCGGCGACACCAAGGCGGCCGGCAACTGCCTGCTCTTCGAGGCGACCCAGGACGGCCTGACCCTGATCGGGGTGACGCTGGGCACTCCCGGCAACGACATCACCGTCACCGGCCCGGTCGCCACCCGGGTCCTGAACTGGGGCTTCAGCCACTTCTGAGCAAAGGCGTCAGGCGAAGCTGGCGCGCGACTGGCTCAGCCAGTCCTCCAGCGGGCGGGGATCGGCCCCTGTCAGCTCACGCACGGTGCCGGTCACGGCTCCCGCGCCGCCTTGCCTGATCCACGCGAACCGCTCCAGCTCGCCATCGGCCGCCCAGGGGCTCAGCCCGTCCGCGAGCATGAGTTGCCTTGCCCGCGCCGGTGCCTGATCCTCGTAGTCCATCGGCGTATCCCAGCGCATCGGGCCCGGTGAGCACGTACGTCATGTTCTCGTGGCCCGGACTGGTCAGGACCCGGGCGGCGACCCTGGCAACATCGGCTGCCGCGATCCAGCCGACTCGTCCCTGGCCCGCGGGCGCCGAGATCGTCCCGGTCAGCCGGATCGCCTCAGCACCTCGCAGTCCGGATCCTGGAAGCCGTCGAGGCAGATCTTGACAATGTGCGGCCGGCGGCCGGTCGCGGCGGCCGGCCGCCGCGACCGCGTCGGTGAACACCGTTTCGAGTTCGGCCTGCTCTTCCTGCTCGGGGCTGAGCAGGAAGATCCGGTCGAAGTCGCACAGGAACGCGGCAGGCGGCGGATCGTCGAAGGATGCCACCATGTGCCGCGGCGCGCCGGGCAGGTCGGCGGCTTTGGCCTCCACACGCACCATCGCGGTCATCTCAGCGCCCGTGTCGGCGAGCGCTTCCATCAGGCGATATCCCACTCGCCCGGTCGCTCCAGTCACTGCGTGCCCTGCCGCGGCCCCCGGGCTCAGGAGTTGGTCGCGGGAACCTGATCGGGGACGGGGATGTCCGCGCTTGACTGGGCGGACGCGCGGGCGCTCTGCCCGCCTAGCGCGATGACGGCCCTGGCGGTGACCAGGTGGTACAGGAGCAGGAGCTGGGTGAGGCCGAGCGCTTCTGAGCGGTGCAGGTCGGAGCCGATCGTGAACTCGCCGAGCCGCTGCGCGCGCAAGTGGCTGGCGAACTGCATGCGATCCCAGATGGCCTCTTCCAGCGCCACGGCCCTGGCCGGGGAGATCGTGCCGGGAATCCGCAGTTCTTTCTCGCCGGGCTGCTCGGTGAGCGTCAGGTCGTCGGCGTCGGCTCCGTCGCCCACGACTCCGGCCAGGTCGGGGTGCGGCAGCGAGTCGCGCAGGAACAGGTGCGCGTCGAGCTGACCGGGGTCCTGGGACTGGCCCGGTGTACCCGGCATAAACGAGATGACGATGTCGGCGTAATGGCGCTGGGGGCGGATGTAGGCCTCGGAGTCGCGCTCGCGCCGGTCCAGTTCCCTGAGCACCTGGTCGGTCGAGTACCCGCGGCGTGAGCAGTCGCGTGCCACTTTCCAGCGTCGCCGCACGTCCTCGGGCGGGTTCAGGTAGACGCGGATGTCGAACATGTCCCGCAGCTCCGAAGTGTGGTTGATGAGCAGCCCTTCGGCCACCACGAACCGGGCGGGGCTCATGTAGACAGGCGGCCCGAAGGTGCCGTCGGTGTGCTGGTATACCGGCTTGAGTATGGCCTCGTTGTGGCGCAAGTGCCTGATATCGCACGTCAGCACGTCCAGGTAGTTGCACGCCGGATCGAGCGGCGTGATGCAGCGCTCGGCGCGCTGGCGCCGGTCGTAGCGATGGTAGTCGTCGGCGCAGAAATGGGTGACCCGGTCGTCGCCGAGCACGCGCACCACGCCACGGGTGATCGTCGTCTTTCCTGAACCGGAATCGCCCGCGATGCTCAGCATGATTGGCCGGGGCATTCAGCTCACCCGGTCTGGCTGTGCCGCGACGAACGAGACGACCTGGCCCTGGCGGCCGGGATCGTAGCCGTTGACCTTGATGTACGCGCCCGGGTTGGCCGCCCGGCACGCCGCGAGCTCGGCCAGCACGACGGCCGGGTCGGCGGTATCGAACAGCGGGAGCTTCCACATGGTCCAGTAGTGGTCGCAGGGATCTGGCGCGCTCGTGTACTCGATGCCGACGACCAGGTGCCGGCCGAGAATCGAGCGGAGCTGCCGCGCGAGCTGCTCGCTGGACAGCTCGGGCAGGTAGGAGAACGTCTCAAGCCTCATATCCGCACCTCGTTCCGCTTACGGCTGCAGCACATCGGGGACGTCGACTGCCTCGAATTCGAACCGGATCTCCCGCCAGGTTTCCAGCGCGGCGGCCAGCTCGGGAGACTGCCGGGCGGCCTGCTTGAGGATGTCCGGTCCTTCCGCGGCCAGGTCGCGTCCCTCGTTGCGGGCCTGCACGCATGCTTCCAGTGCTACCCGGTTCGCCGTCGCCCCAGCGCGGCTGCCCTGCGGATGGCCCGCGGAACCGCCGCCGAACTGGAAGACCGCGTCATCGCCGAAGATCTCGACCAGCGCCGGCATGTGCCAGACGTGGATCCCGCCCGAGGCGGCGGGCAGCACGGCGGGCAGCGACGCCCACTCCTGGTCAAAGTAGATGCCCCTGCTCCGGTTGGCGGGGACGAAGTCCGCGCGCAGCAGGTCCACCACGCCCAGCGTGGTCTCTCGGTCGCCTTCCAGCTTGCCGACCACCGTGCCGGTGTGCAGATGGTCGCCGCCGGCCAGGCGCAGCCACTTGGCCAGCACCCGGAAGTGGATGCCGTGGTCCCTCTGCCGGTCGACGACCGCGTGCAGGGCGCGGTGAACGTGCAGCAGCATGCCGTGGCGCCGGCACCACCGGGACAGGGTGGCGTGCGCCGAGAGGCCGCCGACCAGGTAGTCGTGCATGATGATGGGCGAGCCGAGCTGCCTGGCGAACTCGGCGCGCTCCAGCATCTGCTCGCAGTCCGGCGCGGTGACGTTGAGATAGTGCCCCTTGCGCTCGCCGGTCTCGTGCTCGGCCTTACGGACCGCCTCCATCACGAACTGGAAGCGGTCGCCCCAGCGCATGAACGGCTGCGAGGTGATGTTCTCATCGTCTTTGGTGAAGTCGAGCCCGCCGGCCAGCAGCTCAAAGCACGCGCGCCCGTAGTTCCGCGCGGACAGGCCGAGCTTGGGCTTCAACGTGGCGCCGAGCAGCGGTCGGCCGTACTTGTTCAGCCGGTCCCGCTCGACCTGGATGCCGGCCGGCGGACCCTGGAAGGTCTTGACGAGCGCGACAGGGATCCGCAGGTCCTCAAGCCGCAGCGCCCGGATCGCCTTGAAGCCGAACACGTTGCCCGTGATCGAGGCCATCATGCTGGTCACCGATCCCTCCTCGAACAGCTCGAGGGGATAGGCGATGTAGGCGAGGTACTGGTCACCCCGGCCAGGCACGGGCTCGAGGCAGTAGGCACGCGCCTGGTAGCGCTCCAGCGTCGTCAGCCGGTCGGTCCACACCGTCGTCCAGGTAGCGGTCGACGACTCGGCCGCCACGGCCGCCGCGGCCTCCTCCGGCGCCACCTCTGGCTGCGGAATCAGCCTGAACGCCGCCAGGACATCGCTATCGCCCGGCTGGTAGTGGGGATCCCAGTAGATCTCGCTGTACTCGCGAACGCCTGCTTCGAACATGCCTGCAGCCTATGCAGGGCGAATAATTTAAAAAAGGCCAGATTTTTCGATATGTCATAGAAGTTTTTGTATGACAGCGCGGCCCCGGGCGGAACGAAGGAACTCGCCGAACGCGCGGACCGCCGGGCGTCGCGGCCCGGCCGACGGGAACAGGACATGCCACGGACGGGTCAGCGGCGTGCCGGCGACGCCGATCTCGCACAGCGTGCCGCTGCGCAGCTCGCTGGCCACGGCGAACCGCGAGATCAACGTGACGCCAAGGCCGACGACCAGGCCCTGCTTGATCGCGCCGTTCGAGCCGAGCGTGAGCAGCTCGGGTGCGCCGGCCCCGGCTGAGCCCAGGTCCAGGTCGGCGAGCAGGCGCTCGGTCGCCAGCCGGGTGCCCGAGCCGTCCTCGCGCAGCAGCCAGGGGGTCCGGGCCAGGTCGGCTGGCACCTCCCTGCCCACGACGATCAGCTCGTTCCCGACGAAGGGGAATCCGGCAAGAGCCCTGCCCGCCGGCCGGCCGCCGATGCCGATGTCAGCGCGCCTTGATTCCAGCCGCTCGAACACGGTGGCGCGGTTGCCGACCTCGAGCAGGATGGCGACGCCCGGATGGAGCTGCCGGTAGGCCTGGATAAGCGGCGGCGCCAGGTACTCACCCGCGGTGTTCACGGCGACCAGCCTGACTCTGGAGTTCTCCGGGTGAGCCGCCTCCAGTGCCGCGTTCCTGCCCTGGTCAAGCAGGCCGAGCACTTGAGCCGCGTAGGGCGCGAAGGCCTCGCCCGACTCGGTCAGCCGCACTCCGCGGCCGTGCCGTTCGAAGAGCGCGGCGCCCACCTCGCGGGCGAGCGAGGCGATCGCGGCTGACACCGACGGCTGGCTGACGAGCAGCTGGCCGGCGGCGGCGTGCACGCTGCCTGTGCTCTTCACCGCGAGGAACGCGCGGATCTGGGTCAGGGTGATCGCCACCGGGCACCTCCTGCGAAGCTGCCCGGGCACTAAGCCATAGGCATTCACCTATGATTGCGCCGGCCTGGTCGTGACCGCCAGGGCGACCGGTTCAGCGGCGCCGTCTCACCTGCGGTGCATGAGCTCCTGCCACGAACTCGCCGTGATGTCGACGCCGA
>NZ_JASIAL010000535.1:0-34680 GCF_030042015.1 Trebonia sp.
TCGGCGACACCATCGAGCGGGACACGCTGTTGCGCAAGCTGGTCGGCATGCAGTACACGAGGAACGACCTGGCCTTCACGCGGGGCACCTTCCGGGTGCGCGGCGACACGATCGAAGTCATCCCGATGTACGAGGAACTAGCCATTCGCATCGAGATGTTCGGCGACGAGATCGAGCGGCTGATGACGCTGCACCCGCTGACCGGCGAGGTGATCAGCGAGGACACCGAGCTGTACATCTTCCCCGCCTCGCACTACGTGGCCGGCCCGACGCGCATGGAGCGCGCGATCAACGGCATCGAGGCCGAGCTGGCCACCCGGCTCGGCGAGCTCGAACGCGAGGACAAGCTGCTCGAGGCGCAGCGGCTGCGCATGCGGACCACCTACGACGTCGAGATGATGCGCCAGGTCGGCAGCTGCTCCGGCATCGAGAACTACTCGCGGCACATCGACGGCCGCGAGGCGGGGAGCCCGCCCAACACGCTGCTCGATTACTTCCCCGAGGACTTCCTCCTGGTGATCGACGAGTCGCACGTGACCGTCCCGCAGATCGGCGCGATGTACGAGGGGGACGTGTCCCGCAAGCGGGTGCTGGTCGAGCACGGCTTCCGCCTGCCGAGCGCGATCGACAACCGTCCGCTGACCTGGGACGAGTTCCTCGACAGGATCGGGCAGACGATCTACCTGTCGGCCACTCCCGGGCCGTACGAGCTGCAGCGGGTCGCCGGCGACGTCGTCGAGCAGGTGATCAGGCCGACCGGTCTGGTCGACCCCGAGGTCGTCATCAAGCCGACCAAGGGGCAGATTGACGACCTCCTGCACGAGATCAGGCAGCGGGCCGAGCGCGACGAGCGGATCCTCGTCACCACGCTGACCAAGCGGATGGCCGAGGACCTGACCGACTACCTGCTCGAGAACGGCGTCCGGGCCAGGTACCTGCACAGCGAGGTCGACACGCTGCGCCGGGTCGAGCTGCTCCGCGAGCTGCGGCTCGGCGAGTACGACGTGCTTGTCGGGATCAACCTGCTCCGCGAGGGCCTCGACCTGCCCGAGGTGTCGCTGGTCGCGATCCTGGACGCGGACAAGGAAGGCTTCCTGCGCTCGGGCACCTCGCTCATCCAGACGATCGGCCGGGCGGCGCGCAACGTCTCAGGCGAGGTGCACATGTACGCGGACAAGGTCACGCCGTCCATGCGGCTGGCGATCGACGAGACCAACCGGCGCCGCGACAAGCAGATCGCCTACAACGCCGCCAACGGCGTGGACCCGCAGCCGCTGCGCAAGCGCATCGCCGACATCCTCGACCAGATCATCCGCGAGGACGCCGACACCGAGCAGCTCATCGGCGGCGGCGGCCGCCAGCAGTCCCGCGGCAAGTCACCGGTTCCCGGGCTGTCGTCCCGGGCGCGCGCGGCGGCACGCGGCGCGGGCGCGCTGGCCGGCGCCGACCAGGCTGGGAGCGCCGGCGCGGCGCGCGGGGACCTGGTCGCCCTCATTCAGGAGCTGACCGAGCAGATGCACGCGGCCGCCGCGGAGCTGCAATTCGAGGTCGCGGCCCGGCTGCGGGACGAGATCAAGGAGCTCAAGCACGAACTCCGCGGCATGCACGCGGCCGGCGTATAGCCGCGGGTTGTGGCGAGTCAGCGGGGTGTGCCCGCACCGGTAGAGTGCAGCAGGGAGCGAGACACTCCGGGTGCGGGGACGGCGGCCCGACATGCCCGACATGAGTGTGCTCCCGGAAAGGGCACTTCCGGGAGGTTAGCCATGCCGTGGGTGGTGCGCGATGCGGTGCGCGATATCAACCGCACGGTCGGCAGGCGCTGGCAGGCCATTGATCCCCTGCTGCCCGACCCCGCGTCGCTGCCCACCGGATGCGGGGCGCCGCTCGTCCTCAGCGGCGACCACGGCCGCCCTGCGGGGCTGGGCGTGTGCGTCCACCAGCGCATCCCGGCGGACTCGCTGAACCAGACCTGGGGCGCGGCCGACCGGTTCACGCTGGTCCCCCGGCTGGCGGGACAGGACGTCGCGGCGCCCACCGACCTGCTGCTGTCGCAATGGCGCGATCACCTGGCCGCCGCCGGCGCCGTCCGCGGCCTGGACACGTCGGCGACCGTCGTCTGGCCGAGCCTTGACATCACCGGCATCAGGGCGCTGCTGCGGCACGGGCTGCAGCCGCTGACGGTCGTCGCGGCCCGGGTGCGGCCGCACGACACCAACGGACCCCGGCCGCGGTCCGCACCGCGCGGCGCGCACGGCGTGACGATCCGGCTGGCCGGGCCAGCCGACGAGGAGCAGGTTGTCGACCTCGAGCTGCGGTTGATCAGGTACGACATGCACTTCGGCGGCCCGGTGTGGCGGGCAGCGACTCCCGGGCTGGTGCGCGAGGAGATCCGCGTGAGCCTCGCCAGGCCGCAGACCTGGACGTGGCTCGCCGAACGCGCCGGGCGCGCCGTTGGCCTCCTGGTAGGCCAGCCACCCCATGAGGCCGGCTGGATCGCGGGGATGACGTGCCTGTCCCCCGCGGCGTACCTGCAGACGATGTTCGTGGACCAGCAGGAGCGCGGCACGGGAATCGGCGCGGCGCTTGTCCGCTGCCTGCACGACCGCCTCGACGCCGACGGCGTCGCGGTCACGCTGCTGCACCACAGTCAGGTCAACCCGCTGTCCGCGCCCTTCTGGTACCGGATGGGCTACCGGCCGCTGTGGACGAGCTGGGAGGCCAGGCCCGCCAGCGCGCTACGCTAGCGCGCGGGAGACATGCCATGCCTGGACGCGCATCCAAAACCCCGGCCGGACGACAACTGGCCGAAACTGGATGAACGCTGATCACCGGCTGAGCGTAAGCTAATCGTTGTGCTGGTAAGCCTGACCGCCGCCCTCGTCGCCGCGCTGTTCTACGGGATAGCCTCGGTGATGCAGGCGGTTGCCGTCCGCGAGGCCAGTAACCGGGCGACCGAGGACGCCGCCGGGCGCGTCGACCCCGGCCTCGTCCCGCGGATGCTGCGCCAGTGGCGGTTCGTGGCCAGCCTGTGCCTGGACCTCCTCGGCTTCATCGCGCAGCTGATCGCGCTGCAGCGGCTGCCGCTGTTCGCGGTCCAGGCGATAGTGGCGGCCAACCTCGCGGTGATCGCGGTCGTGGCGTCGCTGATTATCGGGGTGGCGCTGTCCTGGCGTGAGTGGCTCGCGGTGGCGGGCGTCGTCGCCGGGGTCGGGCTGCTCGGAAGCTCGGCCGGGGCCGAGGGGGCAAGCGCGGCGGGGGCCGTGTTCAAGATCGCGCTGATCGTCGCCGTCGCGGGGCTGGCGATCTGCGGCGTTGTCGCCGCCCGGCTGCGCGATCCGGCGCGCACCCTGCTGCTCGGGGTGGTGGCCGGGCTCGGCTACGGCGTGCTCGGCATCGCGGCGCGGGTGCTCAACGGCTTCGAGCCGCTCACCCTGGTGCGAGATCCGGCCGCTTACGCGATCGCGGCCGCGGGCATCGTGTCGTTCGTCTTCTACGCCACGGCGCTTGAGGGCGGCAGCGTGACGGTCGCGACGGCGGCGGTCGTGCTGGCCGAGACACTCCCGCCCGCGATCATCGGGGTGGTATTCCTCGGCGACAAGACCAGGCCAGGGCTTGAGCCGGCCGCGGTGGCCGGCTTCCTGCTCGCGGTGACCAGCGCGCTCATGCTGGCGCGATTCGGCGAGGCGGAGCACGCCACCCGCGATAAAGCGCCCGGGTCCACCGCCGACGCGGCGGCAGGGCGCCATGAGCGGCCCCTGAACGTTAGAACTGAAGGTTAAGAAATGACTTACCGGCAAGCTACCAGGTCACCTAGCTGCGGCGTGTTATCCTGGGGGCCCGTGGACCGGCAGCTTTCGCCGTACCTCTCTGACCACGGGAGCCCCATCTTGGCCGCTTCAACGACTCAGTCCAAGCTAGCCACGTCAAAGCAAGCTGAGACCAAGCACCTCTTCGTCACCGGCGGCGTAGCCTCGAGCCTCGGCAAGGGCCTGACCGCTTCCAGCCTCGGCCGGCTGCTCAGGATGCGCGGCCTGCGGGTTTCGATGCAAAAGCTGGACCCCTACCTCAACGTCGACCCAGGAACGATGAACCCGTTCCAGCACGGCGAGGTCTTCGTCACCGACGACGGCACAGAGACTGACCTGGATGTGGGCCACTACGAGCGCTTCCTGGACACCAGGCTGCGCGGCGAGGCGAACGTGACCACGGGCCAGGTCTACTCAAGCGTGATCGCAAAAGAGCGCCGCGGTGACTACCTCGGCGACACCGTGCAGGTCATCCCGCACATCACCAACGAGATCAAGGCCCGCATCCTCAAGATGGGCGGCCCCGACGTCGACGTGGTCATCACCGAGGTCGGCGGCACCGTCGGCGACATCGAAAGCCTGCCCTTCCTGGAGGCGATCCGCCAGATCAGGCACGAGATCGGGCGGGACCGCTGCTTTTCCCTGCACGTCTCGCTGCTGCCCTACATCGGGCCGAGCGGGGAGCTGAAGACCAAGCCAACGCAGCACTCCGTGGCCGCGCTGCGGTCCATCGGCATCCAGCCGGACGCCATCGTCGCCAGGTCCGACCGCCCGATCAGCGACGGCCTGAAGCGCAAGATCAGCCTGATGTGCGACGTGGACGAGGAGGCCGTCGTCTCCACCCCGGACGCGCCCTCCATCTACGACATCCCGAAAGTCCTGCACGCCGAGGGCCTGGACGCCTATGTCGTACGCCGCCTGCGGCTGCCCTTTCACGACGTGGACTGGAGCGAGTGGGACGACCTCCTGCGCCGGGTGCACCGGCCGGCGCGGTCGATCACCATCGCGCTGGTCGGCAAGTACGTGGACCTGCCCGACGCGTACCTGTCCCCGGCCGAGGCGCTGCGGGCCGGCGGCTTCGCCAACGACGCGAAGGTGACGATCCGCTGGGTGACCAGCGACGACTGCGAGGACCCCGACGACGCGGCGGGCCAGCTCGACGGCGTGGACGGGGTGCTCATCCCCGGCGGCTTCGGGGTGCGCGGCATCGAGGGCAAGATCGGCGCGATCCGGTACGCGCGCGAGCACAAGATCCCTGTGCTCGGGCTCTGCCTCGGCCTGCAGTGCGCCGTGATCGAGGTCGCCAGGCACCTGGCGAACCTGCCTGAGGCCAACAGCGCCGAGTTCGACCCGCGGACACCGGACCCGGTGATCGCGACGATGGCCGACCAGGAGGACGTGGTCGCGGGCGAGCGGGACATGGGCGGCACGATGCGGCTCGGCCTCTACCCGGCGAGCCTGCGGCCAGGCACGCTCGTCAGCGAGCTGTACGGCGGCGCGGCCATCGTCGAGGAGCGGCACCGGCACCGGTACGAGGTCAACAATGGCTACCGGGACAGGCTCGAGAAAGCGGGGCTGGTTTTCTCCGGCCTTTCGCCCGACGGCCGCCTCGTGGAATTCATCGAGCTGAAGCGGGACGCGCACCCGTTTTTCTTGGCGACCCAGGCGCACCCCGAGTTCCTGTCCAGGCCGACCAGGCCGCACCCGCTGTTCTCCGGGCTGATCGCCGCCGCGCTGGCCCGCTCGCGCGCGGGCGAGGCGGGCGCACGGGCGGTGGCGTCCGCGTGAGCGCCGCGTTCGAGGATGCCGCGGAAAGCTGGCCGGTGGTCTCCACCGATGAGCAGCTAAGGAACTGGCTGCTCACCGTACGGACCGATAAGGTCCGCATGCCCGACAATCACTACGCAGAACGGACCGTCGTGACTCACCCGGGCGCCGTCGCTGTGCTCGCGCTTGACGATGACCAGCGCGTGCTGATGATCAGGCAGTTCCGCCACCCGGTGGGGCACCTGCTGTGGGAGATACCGGCCGGCCTGCGGGACGCCGCCGGGGAGTCGCCGTTGCAGACCGCGCGGCGCGAATTGCTTGAGGAGACCGGATACCGCGCGCGGGAATGGCACACTCTCGTCGACTGCTTCACCTCCCCGGGGTTTACCACCGAGCGGATCAGGATCTTTCTGGCGCGCGGCCTCGAGCGGGCCGACGACCCCCGCGGCGGTCACGAGCCGGAGTACGAGGAGAAATTCATCGTCACCGGCTGGCTTCCGCTGGCCGACGGCGTGCGCCTCGCGCTGGCCGGCAAACTCCACAACAGCGCAGCTATCACCGGCATTCTTGCGGGGTATGCTGCCAGCTCAGATGGGTTTTCCGGACTTCGCCCGGCGACCGCGGAAGAGACTTAGGGGGGCCGCCGGGGCGCGAGCAGAATCGAGGATCTCATGAAGGTCGGCGTCCCCCGCGAAGTCAAGAACCACGAGTACCGGGTGGCGATCACCCCGGCAGGCGTGCACGAGCTGGTCCGAGACGGCCACGAGGTGTTTGTCGAGGTCGCCGCCGGGCAGGGGTCGCTGTTGCCTGACGAGGACTTCACCGCCGCCGGGGCGAAGATCCTCAAGACCGCCGACGACGTATGGGGGACGGCGGACCTGATTCTCAAGGTCAAGGAGCCGGTCACCGAAGAGTACCCGCGCATGCGCCCAGGACAGGTCCTCTTCACCTACCTGCACCTGGCCGCGTCCCGGGAGTGCACAGACGCGCTGCTGTCCCGTGGCGTCACCTCGATCGCCTACGAGACCGTGCAGCTTGCGGACGGCTCGCTGCCGCTGCTCGCCCCGATGTCCGAGGTCGCGGGCCGGATGGCGCCGCAGGTCGGCGCGCACCACCTGCAGCGCGACGGAGGCGGCCGCGGCGTCCTGATGGGCGGCGTGTCCGGCGTGTACGCGGCGAAGGTCGTGGTGATCGGGGCCGGGGTCTCAGGGATGAACGCGGCGGCGATCTCGCTCGGCATGCAGGCCGAGGTCCTGCTGCTCGACAGGAACGTCGCACGGCTGCGCAGCGCGGACGCGATCTACCAGGGGCACTGCCAGACCGTGACGTCCAACGCCTACGAGATCGAGCGGGCGGTCATCGACGCCGACCTGGTGATCGGCGCGGTGCTCGTGCCGGGCGCGAAGGCGCCCAAGCTGGTCAGCAACGAGCTGGTGTCGCGCATGCTGCCCGGCTCCGTGCTCGTCGACATCTCGATCGACCAGGGCGGCTGCTTCGAGGACTCGCGCCCGACGACCCACGCCGAGCCGACGTACCGGGTGCACGACTCGCTGTTCTACTGCGTCGCGAACATGCCGGGCGCGGTGCCGCACACCTCCACGTACGCGCTCACCAACGTCACGGTGCCGTACGCGGTGGAGATCGCCAACCGCGGCTGGCGCGACGCGCTGCGCGCCGACCCGGCGCTCGCCCTCGGCCTGAACACCTACGAGGGCGCGGTCACGTGCGCCCCGGTCGCCGAAGCGCACAATCTCCCGTACACCCCAACAGCGGCGGTCCTCGCCTGACCATCCCCGCCGAACGCGCCGGCCCCCACGAGCCTCACAACTCACCCGTCCCGTGCCGCCCGTCCCCTGCCGCCGCCCGCCCCTGCCCGGCCACTCCACAAACGTCACATCCACCACATGTGCCCACTTCGCACACTCCTTGCATGGACAAACCGGGCATTCCGGGCGCTAAAAGGTCACAGAGTGTGCAAAGTCGCACTCGCGGGACTCCCCGGGGCGTAAGGGACCTCCAACCGCGCCCGTTGTGTCTCCAGGCCTTACGATCGCTTCGTGATCAGCGTCGCCGGCGCGGTGCGCGAGTACCTGCAGTACCTCGTCGTGGAGCGCGGGCTGGCGGCGAACACCGTCGAGTCCTACCGCCGGGACCTGCGGCGGTATGCGGACCTGCTGGCCGCGCACGGCAAGGACGCGCTCGGCGACGTGGTCACCGCGGACGTCGCCGCATTCCTCGGCGCGCTGCGGATGGGGGATGCGGAACACCCGCCGCTGGCCGTGAGTTCGGCGGGCCGGGCGGTGGTCGCTGTCCGCGGGCTGCACGCTTTCGCGCTCGCGCAGGGGATGTGCGCCGACGACCCGGCTCGCGGCGTCGCGCCGCCCGCGCCGCCCAGGCGGCTCCCGAAGGCGATCAGCGTCGGCGAGGTGGAGCGACTGCTCGAGGCGGCGGGATCGACCGAGGATCCCGATCCGCGGGTGCTGCGGGATCGTGCGCTCCTTGAGTTCCTGTACGGGACCGGCGCCCGCATCTCCGAGGCGGTCGGCCTGGACATCGACGACCTCGACCTCGCCGCCGACCCCGAGGTGCTGCTGTCCGGCAAGGGCGGCAAGCAGCGGTTCGTTCCCGTGGGCAGCTACGCCGCCCGCGCGCTTGCGGCGTACCTGGTCCGCGGCCGTCCCGCGCTGGCCGCCGCGGCCAGGAGAAAGGCGACGCCGGCGGTGTTCCTGAACGCCCGCGGCGGCCGGCTCACTCGGCAGGGAGCGTGGGGCGTGCTGGGGGAAGCGGCGGACCGCTGCGCAATATCGGGGGTCTCCCCGCATACTCTGCGGCACAGTTTTGCCACCCACCTGCTTGATGGCGGTGCCGATATCCGGGTCGTGCAGGAATTGCTCGGACATGCCTCGGTCACGACCACACAGGTCTACACTCTGGTGACGGTGGACAAGCTCAGAGAGGTCTACGCCGCCGCGCACCCGAGGGCACTCGGCTGACCGTAACGGGTAAATTATCCGGCGCTTACGGCGCGTTGGCTTGCCCCCGCCTATTGCGGGGCCTAGAGTCCCGAACTGTTCGCGACCTCTAGCCGCGGGAGGATCTTACTGGTGGCCGCATCTCGCGTAATAGAGCTTCTACCAGGGGACATAGGGCCGACGGGACGTCCGCTGCCCGCGTTCCCTGACCCCAAGCCGCTGACCGAGCACGGCCCGGCGCGCATCGTCGCGATCTGCAACCAGAAGGGCGGCGTCGGGAAGACCACGACGACCATCAACCTCGGCGCGGCCCTCGCCGAGCAGGGGCGGCGGCTGCTGCTCGTGGACTTCGACCCGCAGGGCGCGCTGTCCGTCGGGCTCGGCATCCAGCCGCACGACATCGACAGCACCGTGTACAACCTGCTGATGGAGCGGGACGTGCAGGCGCGCGATGTGCTCTTCAAGACCAGCGTCGAGGGCATGGACCTGCTGCCAAGTAACATCGACCTGTCCGGCGCAGAGGTGCAGCTGGTACACGAGGTCGGCCGCGAATTCGTGCTCGGCGGCACGCTCAAATCCGTCGTGCCGGACTACGACCACATCCTGATCGACTGCCAGCCGTCGCTCGGCCTGCTGACGATCAATGCGCTCGCGTGCGCTGACAGCGTGCTTATCCCGCTGGAATGCGAGTACTTCGCGATGCGCGGCGTGGCCCTGCTCATGGAGACCATCGACAAGGTGCAGCAGCGGCTCAATCCGAAACTCGTGATCGATGGTCTCTTGGGCACCATGTATGACTCTCGTACCTTGCACACCAGGGAAGTGCTCGGCAGCATCGTAAATGGCTTTGGTGACAAGGTTTTTCATACGGTGATCAACCGCACAGTGCGGTTCCCGGACGCTACCGTTGCAGGTGAGCCCATTACGAGCTTTGACTCCGCGTCGATGGGGGCTAGTTCCTACCGTGAGCTCGCCAAGGAGGTACTAGAGCGGTGGCGGCAGGCAGGGGACGGTCACGCCGGGTAAGCATTCCCGGGGTCGCGGAACTCCTGCGCCCCGCCGCGCCTGGTCCAGTCGCCTCAGATGAACGCCAAGCGACTGGCAGGGAAAAGCACGATCAGAAGATTACCGTCTACCTGTCGGCGGCCGAGCTGCTCGATGTGGAGCAGGCACGGCTCGCGCTCCGCCGGTACGGGTTCGTGATCGACCGCGGTCGCCTGGTCCGGGAGGCGATCGCCATCCTGCTCGCAGACCTCGACGCGCGGGGCAAGGACAGCCTGGTGGCCCGGCGCGTGCGCGCCAGCCTCGACGGGGGGACTGACGGGAGCCCGGTGCTCGGGCCCGGCCCGAACGGAGCGCCCGGGGCGCCCGGGGCGCCCGCCCCTAACGGGAGGGCGGCGGACGACGCCGCGAGTCCGCTACCGTCGTTAGCGTGGTGACGAGCGCAGGTGGCACGGTGACGGGCGATCCGGTGGCTGGCGAGGCGGGCGATGCGCCGCGCGGCGCGGGCGCCTTCGAGGTGCACCTGGACGTCTTCGAGGGGCCGTTCGATCTGCTGCTCGCGCTTATCTCCAAGCACAAGCTGGACATCACGGAGGTGGCGCTGTCCCGCGTCACCGACGAGTTCATCGCCTACATCGGCGAGCGCTCAGGCGGCTGGGACCTGGACCAGGTGAGCTACTTCCTCGTGGTCGCGGCCACGCTGCTCGACCTCAAGGCGGCGCGGCTGCTGCCGTCGGGTGAGGTGGAGGACGAGGAGGACCTGGCGCTGCTCGAGGCCAGGGACCTGCTGTTCGCCCGGCTGCTGCAATACCGCGCCTACAAGGAGGCGTCGGCCGTGTTCGCCGGGCGGATGGCAGCGGCCGCGCGGCGCTTCCCGCGCCGCGTGCCGCTTGAGCCGCGATTTGCCGAACTGCTCCCTGAGGTGCTGTTCACGATCGGCCCGCAGGAGTTCGCGGCGCTGGCCGCGCGGGCGATGACCCCCAAGGCGCCCCCGGTCGTGCCGACGGAACACATCCACGCGCCGTTCATCTCGGTCCAGGACCAGGCGGTGCTCCTCGCCGACCGGCTGCGCGGCCTGGGCCGGGCCAGCTTCCGACAGCTCACCGCGGGCGCGAGCGGGAACTACGAGGTCATCGCCTCCTTCCTCGCCCTGCTTGAGCTGTTCCGCGAGGAGATGGTCACATTCGACCAGGTGGCGCCGCTCGGCGAACTGTATGTGAGCTGGATCGGCGCCGACCGCGAGGTTGTGCTATCGGCGCCGGGAGCGGGTAGCGTCAAGGCACCGACGGAAAGCGAAGAAGACTACAGATGACCACCGACGTGACGGGGGAGCGCGCGGACTCCGGCGATGAGTCCGGCCCCGGCGGCGGCCCCAGCCTGCGCGCCTGCCTGGAGGCGATCCTGCTCGTCGCGGACGAGCCGGTACCCGAGGTGGTGCTCGCGCAGGTGCTCGAGCGGCCGCGGGACGAGGTAGCCGAGGGCCTGCGCGCACTGGCCGCGGAGTACACGGCCGACGGCCGGGGTTTCGACCTGCGCGAGATCGCGGGCGGCTGGCGCTTTTACACCCGGGAGGACTGCGCGCCGCTCGTGGAGCGTTTCGTCAGGGACGGCCAGGAGGTCCGGCTGACCCAGGCCGCGCTCGAGACGCTGGCGGTGATCGCCTACCGGCAGCCGGTCAGCCGGGCGCGGGTCTCGGCGGTGCGCGGGGTCAACTGCGACGGGGTGATCAGGACGCTGGTGCTGCGCGGGCTGGTCGAGGACTCGGGGACCGATCCGCAGACGGGCGCGATCCTGTACCGCACCACCGGCTATTTCCTTGAGCGGCTTGGCGTGGCGAGCCTGGACGACCTGCCCGACCTCGCGCCGTTCCTGCCGGAGAACATCGAGGACATCGAGGACCATGAGCGGACGCGGGCGTAACAGGCCTCCGGCCCGTCGCGGCTCGCGGGCGGCGGGACCGGCCTCGCGCGCACGCGGCGGTGGCTACCACGACCATGACGACGCGGACGACGACTGGGGCGGTCCCGAAGGCGAGCGCGACGACCTCACGGACGTGCCCGGCGGGGTCAGGCTGCAGAAGGTGCTCGCGGCGGCCGGCGTGGGCAGCCGACGGCAGTGCGAGGAGCTGATCGGCGCCGGGCGCGTCGAGGTGGACGGGCAGACCGTCCGCCGCTTCGGCGCCAGGGTGGATCCCGAGCACCAGGTGATCCGCGTCGACGGCAAGCGCATCCCCTCCCGGCAGGACGTGGTGTACCTGGCGTTCAACAAGCCGCCGAAGGTGATGACCGCGATGTCCGACGACCGCGGCCGGCGCACGATCACGGATTTCCTCGGCGACCATGCCGAGCGGCTGTTCCACGTGGGCAGGCTCGACTACGACACCGAAGGCCTGATGCTGCTCACCAACGACGGCGAACTTGCCCACCGGCTCGCCCACCCGAGCTACGAGGTCGCCAAGACCTACCTGGCGGACGTGCCTGGCCCGGTCCCGCGTGACCTGGGCCGGCGGCTGGCCACGGGCATCGAGCTCGAGGACGGGGTCGCCATCGCGGACGGGTTCCGGGTGCTCGAGCAGGCGGGCTCGCGCGCGCTCGTGGAGATCACGCTGCATGAGGGCCGCAAGCATATTGTCCGCCGGATGCTCGCCGAGGCGGGGCACCCGGTCTCCCGCCTGGTCCGCGTCAGCGTGGGCCCTGTCAGGCTGGGGAACCTGCGGCCGGGCGCGACCCGCGATCTCACCACCAGGGAAATCGGTGAGCTGTACGCCGCCGTCGGCCTGTAGCATGCGGACCGGGAAGAAACCGAGGAGTTGAGCACGTGACAGTCCGGGCCATTCGCGGGGCGATCCAGGTCGACGCCAACGACAGGGACGCCATCCTGGAGGGCACCGCGGAGCTCGTGTCCGCGGTGCTGAGCCGCAACGACCTGACCACCGACGACGTGATCAGCGTGCTGTTCACGATGACCCAGGACCTGACCGCCGAGTTTCCCGCGCTCGCCGCCCGCAAGCTCGGCTTTCACGCCGTGCCGCTCATCTGCGCGACCGAGATCCCCGTGCCCGGCGCGATGCCCCGCGTGGTGCGGTTGATGGCGCACGTGGAGACCGACCGTCCGCGCGCGGAGATCCAGCACGTGTACCTGCGTGGCGCCGCCGCGCTACGGCTGGACATCGCGCAGTGACCGACCCGGCGCCCGGCCGCTTGCTCGTCGCGGGGACCGGGCTGATCGGCACCTCGGTGGCCCTCGCGCTGCGGGAGCGCGGCGCGCAGGTGTGGCTGGCCGACGCGGACGAGGCGACCGCCAGGCTCGCGGCTGACCTGGGTGCCGGGACAGTGATCCCCGACCTGCGTGACGCCAAGGGGATCGCGGACGGGGCGGTGATCGCCGTGCCCCCCGCCGCTGTCGCGGCTACGCTCGCCCGCGCCCAGGACTGCGCGGTCGCGGACTGGTACACCGACGTCGCCAGCGTCAAGGCACTGCCTGTCACGCAGGCGCGAGCGCTCGGCTGCGAGCTGAGCAGCTACGTTCCCGGCCATCCGCTGGCCGGACGGGAACGGAGCGGTCCCGCTGCCGCGCGCGCCGACCTGTTCCTCGGCCGCACCTGGGCGCTGTGCCCGCTGCCTGAGACGTCACCCGACGCGCTTGCCGCGGTGACGGGGCTCGTCCTGGCCTGCGGCGCGGATCCGGTCCGCGCCGATCCGGCGACGCACGACCAGTGGGTTGCGCTTGTCTCGCACGCCCCGCACGTGGTGGCCGCCGCGATGGCGGCCCGGCTCGCCCCGTCCGCCGTCCCGGGCGACGCCCTGCGGCTGGCCGGGCAGGGGCTGCGCGACGTCACCAGGATCGCGGCGGGTGACAGCGCGCTCTGGACGCAGATCCTCACCGCCAACGCCGCGCCGGTCGCCGAGGTCATCGCCGCGGTCGCCGCGGACCTCGCCGCCGCCGCCCGGTCGCTCGCCCAGTCCGCGGCGTCGCCGGGCGCGCCGGCGGATGTGCCAGGCCTGCTCGAGCGCGGCCGGGCCGGCGCCGCGCGGATCCCCGGCAAGCATGGCGGCCAGCCGCGCAACTTCACCGCCGTCCAGGTGGTCATCGCCGACCGGCCCGGCGAACTGGCCAGGCTGTTCGACGCGGCTGGTGCCGCCGGGGTCAACATCGAGGACGTGCGGATCGAGCACTCGCCAGGGCTGCCCGTCGGCGTGGCGGAATTGTCGGTCCGCCCGGACGAGGCGACCACACTGCTCGACGCGATGGAAGCGGGCGGCTGGCCGGTGCGCCGCTGACCCCCGGCCGGCCGCCCCGATCGGCTGGGCGAGCAGACCCGGCGGAAAATGTGCGAAGCTTGACGCCTACAAGGAGGTCCGCATGAGTGACAGCGCACCGCGCAAAGCCGCGCAGGCAAACGCGAAGCAGGCCGACGCTGCGCAGGCCGGCGCGGAGGAGTCCCCAGCTGGGCAGGCCGACGGCGAGGAACCCTCAGGTGAGCAGGCCGCCACTGGGCGGGCCGACGCGAGGCAGGCTGAGGCAGGGCAGGCTGAGGCAGGGCAGGCCGGCGAGCACGCCGACGGCGCGGAGTCGAAGCCGGATCTCGACGAGGTCAAGCGCAAGTTCCGCGCGGCCCTGGACCGCAAGCGCGAAGTTCACGCGGAGGGATCGGGCAAGGGCGGACGTGACGCGGGCAAGATCCACGGGTCACACGGCCCGGCCTCCGGCCGCCGCTCTTTCCGGCGCAAGAGCGGCTAGCCCGCCCCGGCGGCGCGGGCGCCCGGCGGGCGCCCGGCGGACGCCGCCGAACCGTCGCCCGTACGGCCGGAAGAGGAGTTGCCCGGTACGGCCGGAAACAGCAGAGTTGCGGTCCCGGTACCATTTCGGGGTGGGAATCTCATCGCCGAGTCCGTTCGTCGTGGCCGTGGACGGACCGTCAGGGGCCGGCAAGTCGAGTACGTCGCGCGGTGTCGCGCGCGCGCTCGGCCTGAACTACCTGGACACGGGCGCCATGTACCGGGCGCTGACCTGGTGGCTGGTCTCCTGCGGCGCCGACACGGCCGACCAGGCGCGCGTGGCTGAGCTTGCGACGGTCCCGGCCATCGAGGTGAGCACGGACCCAGACGACCCGTGGACCCGCGTTGACGGCAGGGACGTCTCCGCCGACATCCGGACGACGGAGGTCTCCGCCAAGGTCAGCGAAGTCGCGCGCGTGCCGGAAGTAAGGCGGCACCTCATTGCCAAGCAGCGGGCCATCATCAAGGCCGCCGCCGCCGGCATCGTCGCCGAAGGCCGGGACATCGGCACGGTGGTCGCCCCGGACGCGCCGCTGAAGGTCTACCTGACCGCGGACAGCGGCGCCCGCGCGCAGCGCCGCGCGGCCGAGCACGGCGCCGCCGTCGACACGACCGAGGCGGACCAGGCCCGCCGCGACCGGCTGGACGCGGCGCAGTCGGCGAAGGCCGAGGACGCAGTGCTCATCGATGCCACCGACCTATCACTGCCAGCGGTGACCCAGATGATCACGGCGCTGGCCCGCGAGCGGACACAGCTCGCCTGCGCGGGGGAGAAAAGCAGGTGATTCGCAGCGGACCTGAGCCGGACGAGCCTGACGGCACGGCAGGCGCCCAGCCGGTGCTCGCGGTCGTCGGGCGGCCGAACGTCGGCAAGTCGACGCTGGTCAACCGCATCCTCGGCAGCCGGCAGGCCGTCGTGGAGGACGCGCCTGGCGTCACCAGGGACCGGGTCGCGTACGACGCCAACTGGCGCGGCCGGACGTTCACCGTGGTGGACACCGGCGGCTGGCAGGCGCGAGCCCAGGGCCTGTCGGCCCAGGTGGCCGAGCAGGCGAAGATCGCCGTCGAGCTGGCGGACGCGGTGCTGTTCGTGGTGGACGCGCGGGTCGGCGCCACGGACGAGGACGAGGCGGTCGCGGGCGTGCTGCGCAGGTCAGCCAAGCCGGTCGTGCTCGCGGCCAACAAGGTGGACGACGCCAGGAACGAGGCCGACGCGATGTCGCTGTGGTCGCTCGGCCTCGGCGAGCCGGTCATGGTCAGCGCGATGCACGGCCGGGGCAGCGGCGACCTGCTTGACATCGTGCTTGACGCGCTGCCCGCGGCGCCCGCGCAGCGCGAGGCCGAGGCGGGCCCGCGCCGGGTGGCCCTGCTCGGCCGCCCGAACGTCGGCAAGTCCAGCCTGCTCAACAAGCTCGCCGGCGGGCAGCGCGCGGTGGTCGACCCGGTGGGGGGAACCACCAGGGACCCGGTGGACGAGCTCATCCAGCTCGGCGGCACCACCTGGCGGTTCGTGGACACGGCCGGGATCAGGCGGCGCTTCCGGGAGAGCCAGGGCGCCGACTACTACGCGGCGCTGCGCACGGCCGGCGCGCTCGACCGCGCCGAGGTCGCGGTCGTGCTCATCGACGCGAGCCAGCCGCTCACCGACCAGGACCTCCGGATCATCACGATGGTGATCGAGGCCGGGCGGGCACTGGTGATCGCCTACAACAAGTGGGACCTGACCGATGAGGAGCGGCGCCGCTACCTGGAGCGGGAAATCGACCGTCAGCTCTACGGCGCGCGCTGGGCGCCGCGGGTGAACGTCTCCGCCGCCACCGGACGCCACGTCGAGAAGCTGGTGCCGGCCATCGAGCAGGCGCTGGCCAGCTGGGAGCAGCGGGTGTCAACCGGGCAGCTGAACGCGTGGCTGAACCAGCTGGTGGCGGCCACGCCGCCGCCGATGCGCGGCGGCCGCCAGCCGAGGATCCTGTTCGCCACCCAGGCGGGAACAAAGCCGCCGCACTTCGTCCTGTTCACCACCGGGTTTCTCGAGGAAACCTACCGGCGGTTCATCGAGCGGCGGCTCCGCGAGGAGTTCGGCTTCGAGGGCACCCCGATCAAGGTGTCCATGCGGCTGCGGGAAAAGCGCGGCAAAGGCGGCAAACCCGGTGCCGGCAGGCCCGCCAGGCCCCCCGCCCGCCGCTCCTGACGGCGACGTGGCGGGCGCTTCGGCAGCCGCCCCGGTCCGTTCGGGATAATCGGTTTTCATGCTTTCGACCGAGCAGCTCATCGAGCTGGACAGACGCCGTGTCTGGCATCCGTACGCGCCGATGCCCGGCACCCAGCAGCCGCTGGTCGTGGAATCCGCGCGCGGGGTGCGGCTCAGGCTGGCCGACGGGCGCGAGCTGATCGACGGGATGTCGTCGTGGTGGGCGGCGATCCACGGCTACGCGCATCCGGCCCTGGACAAGGCCGCGCGCGATCAGCTGGGGCGGATGAGCCACGTGATGTTCGGCGGGCTGACGCACGAGCCGGCCGTGGTGCTGTGCGACCGGCTCTCGGCGCTGGCACCGGACGGGCTAGAGCACGTGTTCCTCTGCGACTCCGGATCGGTCAGCGTCGAGATCGCGGTCAAGATGTGCCTGCAGTACTGGCGCTCTCGCGGGCACGCCGCGAAGCGGAAGCTGCTGACCTGGCGCGGCGGGTACCACGGCGACACGTTCATGGCGATGTCGGTGTGCGACCCCGAAGGCGGCATGCACCGGATGTGGGACGGCGTGCTGCCACCGCAGGTGTTCGCCGGGATGCCGCCGGCCGGCTTCGCCGCGGGCGTCGACCCGGCCTACGCGCAGGCGCTGCGCGCGCTGATCGAGGAGCACAAGGCCGAGCTGGCCGCCGTGATCGTGGAGCCCGTGGTGCAGGGGGCCGGCGGGATGCGCTTCCACGACCCTGGGTACCTGCGGGTGCTGCGCGAGGCATGCGACGCCAGCGGGGTGCTGCTGATCTTCGACGAGATCGCCACCGGCTTCGGCCGCAGCGGGGCGCTGTTCGCCGCCGGGCACGCCGGGAACGCCGGGAACGCCGGGGGCGCCGGGCACGCCGGGGGCGCCGGGAACGCCGGGGTGTCGCCCGACGTGATGTGCGTGGGGAAGTCGCTGACCGGCGGGTACCTGTCGCTGGCCGCCGTCCTGGCCACGAGCGAGGTCGCCCGCGGGATCGCCGCGGGCGAGCTGCCGGTGCTCGCCCACGGGCCGACGTTCATGGGGAACCCGCTGGCCTGCGCCGTGGCGAACGCGTCCCTCGACACGCTGCTCGGCGACGGCACGTACCCCCGGGGCTGGCAGGCCGAGGTGGCGCGGATCGCGGCCGGGCTGCGCACGGGGCTGGCCCCCGCCGCCGGGCTGCGGGGCGTTGCCGACGTGCGGGTGCTCGGCGCGATCGGCGTGGTGCAGCTCTCCCGGGACGTCGACGTGGCGGCGGCCACGGCGGCGGCGGTGCGGGCCGGCGTGTGGCTGCGGCCGTTCCGCGACCTGATCTACACGATGCCGCCCTACGTGACGGGGGACGACGACGTCGCGCGCATTTGCGCCGGCGTGCTGGCGGCGGTGCGGGCGGTGACGGAGGTGACGGAGGTGACGGCGCCCGCTGCCAACGGGTAGCCGTCAGGCGCGCTAGAGCCGTCAGGCGCGTCAAGGGCGCCGGGGGCGCCGGGGGCGCCAGGGGCGCCAGGGCCGCGGCCGTCACGCTGCTCCGCGACGGACAGGTGGAACCAGACCGTCGTGCCGGCCGGATCCCGCAGGTAGCCCCACTGCGCGGCGAGCTGCTGCACGAGGAACAGGCCATGGCCTTCGGCCGCGTACAGGTCGTTCTTGACCACGGGCGCGCCCGCGGAACCGTCGTCGATCACCTCGACGAGCACGCCGCCTGGCACCCCGATGACGACGATGGTGACCATGCCACCGGGAGCGCCCGAGTCCGTGTGCTGGATCGCGTTCGTGACCAGCTCAGACGTGAGTAAGGTCGCGGCGTCCGTGTCCATGCCCGGCAGCCCGGTGAGGGTGCGGACGATGAAGGCCCTAGTGCCCGAGACGTGCTCCGGGCTGCCGGGAACGGTGACGGAGCCCAGGATCGCGGCTCGCTGCCTCCTGCCGGACGTACGCTGGTGGCCTGTGGCGGGGGTGTCCATCTGCGCGCCCTCCCAAATTAGCGCATTCGGAATTCCGGAAGCCCAGGAGTGCTTCCGCCTCGTCTAGCTCATTTGTCCTGGCACCGGCCGCCGCCGTCCAAGGCTGGCCGCATGGAGCCACCCTTGGCCGGGCGCATAGGCCGATATAAAACAACTGTTCGAGATCCCTTTCTCCCGTCGATGCCGTGGTCGCAGCGGAGTCCATATGCCCGATTTACCGTTTTTGTTGATAATCGATGGCTCATGATTGCGCCGGCGTGCCGCGCTTGCGCCCGCACATATTAATGATCCGGCGCAAGCGCATGCGGCGCAAGTGCGTGGAGCAAGTTAAAATTATGAAATCGCGGATGCGATTTCATTCTTGATCATTGCGTTGTATCGTTCTGCCTGACAGGACAGGACTGTTCGCCCTGGTCTGGTCGGCGCTAATTCGCGACCAGGCCATGCCGTCGCGCTCGCTGAAGGAGATGGACCTCCGATGGCTACCGGCCCGACCGTCCGCAGGCGCAGGCTCGGCACCGAGCTCCGCAGGCTGCGGGACTCGAGCCGCTACAAGCTTGAGGAGGTGGCCGCCGCGCTCGGCGTCGCGCCGTCCACGCTGTCGCGCATCGAGACCGGCAAGGCGCCCACGAAGTCGGCGTACCTGAATCAGATGCTGGAGATGTACGGCGTCACGGACCCCGCGCAGCGGCAGGTCCTGGTCGACATGGCCCGCGAGGGGCACCGTAAGGGCTGGTGGGCGGCCTACGACGACGTGCTGCCGAGCGGGTTCGACATCTACGTCGGGCTTGAGGCGGAGACCGCGGGGATTCGCAGCTATGAGATCTCGGTCGTGCCGGGACTGCTGCAGACGGCCGACTACGCGCTGGCCGTCATCAGGGAGATGTTCCCCAGATACACGGCGGCGCAGATCGATCGCCTGGTGGACCTGCGGATGGCCAGGCAACAGCGATTGGATGACGAGCCGCCGCTCGAGCTCTGGGCGATTCTCGACGAGGCGGTGATCAGGCGGACGGTCGGCGGGCCTGCCGTCATGCGCAGGCAATTGAACCACCTGATCGCGGAGGCTAATAGGCCTGGCATCACGATGCAAATCCTGCCATTCGCCTGCGGCGCCCACGCGGGACACGGGGGATCCTTCTCGATTCTTGAATTTCCGGAACGGTCCGATTCCGAAGTTGGCTACGTGGAGTCAGTGGCAGGCCATATTTACCTGGAAAAGGACAGGGAGGTCCGGGCGCGCTCGGAGGCCTTCGACAGGCTCCGGGCGGCAGCGCTATCGCCGAGCGCTTCCGCTGACCTGATTTCACAGGCCGCCCGCGATCTGGTGTAAGCACGTGGCGATCCCGCCGCCACGCGAAATAAAGGATGGTCGGCTAAACAGAAAGGAATCGGATGGAAACGGATCTGAGCGACCTGCACTGGTTCAAGAGCAGCGCGAGTGCCGCGGGCAACTGCGTGGAGGTGGCGCACCTTCCCGGTGGCGGCGTCGCGGTTCGCGATTCCAAGGACCGCGGCAAGGCGCCGCACGTCTTCGCGCGGGCCGAGTGGGAAGCTTTCCTGGTCGGCGCCAAGAATGGCGAGTTCGACCTTCCGCTCGCCCGGTGACGTCCTGGTGGCCACGATGCTCAGCAATCTGCCAGGCCTCTTACTTACGGCCAGGCGCGCGGGACTTCCAGACCGGGGGGACAGCCAGACCGGGGGAGCACCGGATAAACCGGGGAAGAGAACAGGGAGACGACGGGTCCCCGCGCCGCACGGGGGCCCGTCGACATGTCAGCCGAATTCGCCGTCCTTGGCCCCGCCCACGAAGGCATCCCACTCCGGTGCCGAGAACACCAGCGCGGGCCCGGACGGGTGCCGTGAGTGCCGGACGGCTACCTGACCGTCGGCGAGAAACGCGACTTCGACGCAGTTTCCCCCGGTGGGACCGCTGCGGCTGCTCTTCACCCACCGCGCGCCGGTCGCCCTGCTGAGGTCCCTGGCGGACATTCCGTTGCTCACGTCACTCATCGCGCTTCGCCTCCAGTTCCCTGATGATCCCGTCGAGGATCTGCGGTGTCCGCTGCGGCTCGTGGGCCATGATGCTCAGCCGCTCCATCGCGAGCAGGTAGCGGTCTACTTCGGCCTGCTTGTCGAGGTAGAGCGCGCTGGTCAGGTTCTCCACGTAGACCACGTCGGGAAGGTCGCTGTCGGTGAACCGCAGAATGCTGAAGCCGCCAGGCGCCGCGTAGCCGCCCATCCCGTACGGGATGACCTGCAGGGTCAGCGCCGGGGTGCTGCTCTGCTTGCGCAGGTAGCTGAGCTGCTCGACCTGCACGTCGGGGCCGGCGACCGGGCGCCGCAGTGCCGCCTCGTCGACGATGACCCAGAGCTTCAGCTTGCCCTCGCGGAACCGCCGCTGCCGCTCCCTGCGGAGCACGACATGCCGCTCCGCATCCTCGACGGAGAAGTCGCCGAGCGACAGCACGGCGGTCGCGTACTCCTCGGTCTGCAGGAGGCCGGGGATGAACTGCGGCTCGTACACCCGGATCGACCGCGCCGCCTCTTCCATGCCGACGTACGCCTGGAACCACTCGGGCAGGATGTCGTGGTAGCGCTGCCACCAGCCGGGCCGGTTAGCCTGCTCGGCCAGGGTGAGCAGCTGCGAACGCTCGACGGGATCGGCGTCGTAGAGGTTCAGCAGGTCGAGCACGTCGATCTCGCGGATCGCGTTACGGCCGAGCTCGATACGGCTGATCTTGGACTCTGACGCCCGGATCGACGCGGCGGCCCGCCGCGCCGAGATGCCCTTGCTCTCCCGCAGCCGCCGCAGGTGGCCGCCAAGCAGGATGCGCAGGACCGTAGGTCCGTCGGAAGAGTCAGGCACGCCGGCCGACCTCCTCGTTGTCCGTTGCCACCCGGCACGGTTAATGTCCCCAAGAATTGCGCAATCGCGTCAGCGGGGCGGTTCCCGGGCGCCCCAATGGTATCGCGCACGTCATATCAGGTTAGCTCTCGAACCCGCGTCGCTCAATCTGAGCGTATACCTCTTCCTGGCCCGCCGGTGGCCCCGTTTGCCAGTTGAAGCACGCGGTGCGGGAGTTCCTGCCGTGCATGCACAGGGCCGGTTTCTGTGCATGCACAAAAGCCTTATTGTGCATGCACAACCGCCGTTTTGTGCATGCACAAGGCGACCGCCGCGAGCCCGGCTCCGGGCCCGGTAAGTGCCCTCCCAGGCTCCCCCGTGCCGCGTCAGTAAAGCGCGCACGCCCGGTTTCACGTAATTGCGCCGCGGGTAATTCGCCAATTTTCCCGGCGGCCACGAGCGGTCGCCGCCGCCGCGGGGCCGCCTCCAGGCAATTGCAAGCGGATATTCCGCCTCCGTTATGATGCCTGTCATGCGCTATCGAACCCTCGGCGACTCCGGGCTGCTCGTCTCGGTGGTCGGCCTCGGCGGCAACAACTTCGGCGGACGTCTGGACGTGCAGCAGACGCGTGCGGTGGTGGACGCCGCCATCGACGCCGGCATCACTCTTCTCGACACGTCCGACACCTACGGCAAGGACGGCGGGTCCGAGCTCGCGCTCGGCGAGGCGCTCGCCGGCCGCCGCGACGCGGTGGTCCTGGCCACGAAGTTCGGCAACCAGCGGACGGACATGGGGTATGGCGCCGCCGCCGGGGCCAAGGGCAGCCGCAAGTACATCCGGCTGGCCGTGGACAAGTCGCTCACGCGGCTGCGGACCGACTACATCGACCTGTACCAGCTGCACACCCCGGACCCGCTGACGCCGATCGAGGAGACGATCGCCGCGCTGTCCGAGCTGGTCACCGAGGGCAAGGTCAGGTACCTGGGGCACTCGAACCTGTCAGGCTGGCAGCTGGCGGACGCCGCGCACAAGGCGGCGAGCGCCAACCGCACCCCGTTCGTCTCCGCCCAGAACCACTGGTCGCTGCTCGAGCGCGGCGCGGAAGCGGAGGTGCTCCCCGCGGCGCGCCACTTCGGGCTCGGCGTGCTGCCGTTCTTCCCGCTGGCGAACGGGCTGCTCACCGGCAAGGTGCGGCGCGGCCAGGCGGTGCCCGCCGGCACCCGGCTCGCGGCCCGCGCTGGCTACGTCACCGACGACAAGCTCGCCAAGGTGGAGGCGCTCATCTCCTGGGGCGCCGAGCACGGCGTGAGCGTGCTCGAGATCGCTATCGGCGGGCTCGCCGCGCAGCCGGGCTGCGCCTCGGTGATCGCCGGCGCGACGTCACCGGACCAGGTCAAGGCCAACGCGGCCGCGGGGGAGTGGGAGCCGACCGCGGCCGAGCTCGCGGAGATCGACGCGATCGTCCCCCCGCCGGCGCAGGAAAGATAACAGGCCCACTATCCCGAACGGTCCCGGCCGTCTCTCCAGCCCCCGCCGGTCCGCGGCTGGTGCGGCGGCGCTCAGCCGCCCGCCACCGCGGTCTCGTACAGGGCCGCCACCGCCGTCCCGAACACCGCGGAGTACGACACCGACGGCGTCAGCCCGCCCTGTTCGTAGCCGCCGATCACGCCGATCACGACGCCCTGGCCGGTCGTCGCCGACAGGTCGGCGAGGAACGGGCCGCCGCTTGTCCCGTCGGTGTAGCCGCCGCAGTCGAACTGGAGCTGGGTGGGGCTGAAGCTCGTCGTCGAGTTCACGCACCACACCGGCTCGTTCGCGCCGTCCGGGTAGCCGATCACCTGGACGAGCGTGCTGGCCTGCGGGCTGGTGCCGAGCTGTTCGGCGCCGGTGACGTCCTCGATGGGGACGCCGTCCCCGGCCGGGGACAGCCGCAGGAAGGCGACGTCGTCGTTCGGGTTCTGGGAGGACTGCCAGGCCTGATCGGTGTAGATGCGGGTGACCTGCCAGATCCCGTACGGGGCCTTGCCGTCGGCATAGCCGGGGACGAACGCGATCTGCTCCGTCCTGCCGGTCACGCAGTGGGCCGCGGTGACGGCGAGGTCGCCGGCCGGGCTGTCCACGACGCTCGCCGTGCAGAAGTGACTGCCAAGCCGGCCGGAGCCGTACGTGAACAGCGCGCCGACGGCGGCCACCCCGCCGAAGGCCTGACCCGTAAGCGACGTTCCTGTCATCCGGTCCGGAGGGCCGATCCGTTCCGCGAGGCGCGAGGCACCGCCGTCGGCCGGGACCCCTATCACCACGGCGAACACGGCGACGGCGGAGAGGGCGGCGGCAGCGCTAAGCCGCTTGCGCTGGGCAAGCGCGCGGATGGCGCGGATGGCGCGGCGCAGCGGAGACCTCATCCACCCACCTCCATGCACCGCCCCACGCCGACGGCGAGCGCCGGGTTTATCCACATTCGACCCTAAAATCGGGCAATGTCGGCAAACGACCAGAACTTGCATCGGCTGTTGCCATGCCGATGCTCAATTGTGATCTATCGATCGATGTCACGCTAGGGCCTGATCCTTAGAAGATCCTTAGATTTCGCTGGACGCTGACGTCCGCCAGCCGGGGAGCGAACGGGACCCGCAGCGTGTTACAGGAGGCGGATGCGCCTGGTGAGCAGTGAGGCGAGGTGTTCGTGAGCGCCGCTGGGCAGCCCTGGGCACGTGGCCGGCCGCCCGCTCCGCGCTGCTCGGGCGCCGCTGGACAGACGCGACGGTCCGTTCGGGCGAATCATGACTTTCATCCCGAACGGACCGCGGCGACTCACCGGATGAACAGCCTGACGCCGAGCCGGTCCTTGCGTCCGCTGCCGCCGCACTTGCGGCACTTGCGGTGCGCGTAGGTGTACACGCTGCCTGTGTGCTTGCCGCCGCCATTGCAGACGCGGCACTTGGTGAACGGGTGGATGCGCAGCGAGACGTAGTACCCGGCTGCGGCGACGATGACGATGAGGATGAGCACTGCCATGTGAAACTGCTCCCGCCGTGGGCGCGAGGGACGCGCGTGACGGAAAATCACGCCCCGTTAGCGTGGCGGCGCGCTGCGTTCGTGCGGACAGGCGCGCAGGACCGCCGTGTGCCGGGCGTGGCCAGGTCCGCTGCCGCTTGCCCCTGGGCCGCCCCCGGATTCCTGGGTCGCCAGCGACGCAGGTCGCTGGCGTGTATACGGCGAGAATAGACGAATGTAATTGCCTATGTAGGCTATTTATCGATATGCCGGGCATGTCGCGCACGCAAAAATTAAATCAGCCGTAACAATGGGCAATTCCCGCCAATTAAGCAACTGCGCTGTAGTTTTCGCGGCGGCGGGAAGGCCGGCGGCGAGGCGGCGGCGGATGAACCGTGCCAGCCTCCCGCCTACCGGTAGGCGGCGACGCCCAGCCTGACCGCGAGCGCGAGCCCGCACGCCGCGATGAAGACCCGCAGCCCCCGTACCGGCAGCCGCCGGACCAGGCGCGGCCCGGTGAGCCCGCCGATGAGGAAGCCCGCGGCCAGCGGCGAGACGAACGCCCAGTGCACGGGCGCGAATGCGGCGAACATGATCGCCGCCACGCCGTTGGCCGCGCCGGTGATCGCGTTCTTGACCGCGTTCACCCGGACGAGAGACTCGCTGATCATCGTGCACAGCATGGCGAGCAGCAGGACACCGCCCGCAGCGCCGAAGTAGCCGATGTACATCGCCACCGCGAACACTCCCGCCAGGCGGCGCCCGGACCGTTCGGCGCCCGGCCGCGGCGCCAGCCCCCTGATCATCGGCTGGGCGAGCAGCACGAGCGAGGAGCCGCCGATCAGCACGGGAACCACGACGCCGAAGGCGCCGGCCGGCGCGAGCAGCAGGACGCCGGCCCCGGCCGCCCCGCCGAGCGCCGTGATCGCGGCGAGCCGCAGCGTCCGGCCGCGCTGGCCGGTGAGTTCCGGCCGGGATCCCAGCACCGACCCGGCGCCGGTGAGCACGAGCGACACCGTGTTGGTCACGTTGGCCGACAGCGGCGGCAGGCCGAGCGCGAGCAGCACGGGGTAGGAGACGACGCTGGCGACGCTCGCCACCGTGCTGGCCACGCCGCCGCCAATGCCCGCCGCGAGCAGCACAACTGCTTGGTAGACGGTCATATATGGGTCAATCATCAGCCGGCTGGCGGATGCCGCCTAGCCGCTGACGCTGTGAGCTTGATCGCACGAGGTGGGTGGCCGACGGCAGGAGGTCCGCAGCGTCTCGGCGCGCTGCGGACCCCGCCGCGGGGAGCAGTGGCGGCCGTCGATGCGGTCAGGCGGGAACCCGGTGGCGCAGCCACACGGGCAGCCGTGGCACGCGGAGCGGCTGGCGGGCCGGCCCGGACGGGACGGCCGTGGTTGCCGCCTTGCGGGCCGCGCGAGCCTGCCTGGCCAGGCGCTGCCGGTCCGCTTCGGCGATCCGGCTGGCCTGCCGTTCGGCGGTGAGCTGGCTCATCAGGGTGGGATGCATCGGTATCAACTCGCCTTCTGGTTCGTGGTGCTCGTCGCTTCCGACAAGCGGCGGAGCTGCAGAACAGCTGCCGGCGGGTGACGATCGCTCAGGCCCCGAGCGGGCATTGCGGCGTCACCTGCATGGGATGACCAGATTGGGCGGGTTTTTTACCTGCGTTCCCCGTACATCTAGGAACACGGACGGGACCAGGCGGCCGGTTCACGGGTCAGCAAAAATTTTTCCGCCATTTGTCAGTTGACCGCCCGGGCGCAATGCCGTTCGGCCCAAGTCGATCTTGGCGGCCCGGCTGGTCCGGTCACCGGGAGCTGGAACCGGACATCAATGCGACCCGGACGAGCGGTTGCCCTGCCGGTGCCGGTGCTGGCAGGCCCGTTTCGCGTGATTTGTCGCAACCTGCACTTGAGACTTCCACGCCCGGGCCATGATCTCGAAGACTTTTTATACTTACAGCTGCAAAATCTCTACACGTTAAAAAAGTCTTCGCGATAATTGGCGCGCCGCGCTGCGGACCGTGGCACTCGCCGCACTCCGGTTCGCCAGCGCATCACGGTCATCAGTGGCTAAGCGCCAGCGGCCCGGGCGTGTCGCCGACCAGCGCTCGCCCAGCCTTACCCCGAATACCTGAGCCAAATGACGCCGAGACGGCCGCGTTCTAGGCCGGGCGGTCCCTTTTCGGGAGCTTGCGCAGCACGGCCGCGTAGGAGGCGTCGATCGCCTCCATGATCTCGTCGTCGGGGATGGAGCCGCCGATCCGCAGGCTGTTCCAGCCGGACCGGCCGATATAGGCCATCACGGCGGCGTCGCGGGGGTAGCGCAGCAGCCACTCGTCGGCGACGTCGCGGCTGGCGCCGCACTTCAGGCCCACGCTGAGCGGTTCGCCTGAGCCGAGAAACGCGAAGATCTTCTGGCCGACCTTGGTGACGACGTCACCCTCCCAGGGCCGGTCCTGCCACGCACCGGGCTTGGACAGGCAGTACGCGAGCAGCTCGTCGGCGGTCATGCGGTCATGCTACGGGTGACCGCCGCGCATGGCCCCGCCGCCGGCGCCACTGCTGACCCCGGCGACCGCCGCGGCAACCTCGTACGGCAGCTGCCGGGGATACACGAGCAGGGCCCGGGCCAGCTCCCTGATCTGCGGCCGCAGCGGGGTGAGCAGCCGCACGCCGTAGCGCCACGCCGCCGCCTCGTCCGTGCCGAACCTGGCGCCGATCCCCGCGCGGAACCGCCGCGCGTCGCCGCCGTCACCCCGCCAGGAGGCCAGCCACGCCCGCAGGTCCTCCTCCGTCGCCGGCAGCGTCCAGTCGCGCAGCCGTTCGGCGATCTGCCCGGCGGCGTCGATGGCGAACCCGAGCTCACCGCCCCCGCGGATGGAGTGCACCCGCCCCGAGCTTGCCGCGCCGGCCCGGATGCTCGCCGAACTGAACCGCGCGCCGACCGCGAGCGCCGCGACCGCGTGCCCGGCCTCGTGCCAGGCGGTGCGCACGGCGGCCGACCGGGCCGGCGCGTAGCTGGCGGCGAAGCCGCCGTCATAGCGCTGCCGGATCCAGGCATCGTGCACGATCGACTCGTCGTCGTACCTGGCGAGCCTGCGCAGCTCCGCCGCGACCGCGTCCAGGATCCGCTGCCGCGCCGGGGACGCCGGGGACGGCGGGGACGGCGGGGACGCCGGGGTCATCGCGGGGTCACCGGGCAGCCATCAGCGCGGCCGCAGCACGCAGAACTCGTTGCCCTCAGGGTCGGCGAGCACGGTCCATGGCACGTCGTGCTGGCCGACCTCCGCCAGCGTCGCGCCGGCCGCCCGCAGCCCGGCCACCGCGGCGGCGTGCTCGGCACCAGGCCACGGCCGAAGGTCCAGGTGGACCCGGTTCTTGCCGGTCTTGGCGTCAGGCACCCGCAGCAGCTCGAGGAAGGGGCCGGTACCGGCCGGCGAGCGCAGCGACACGAACCCGTCCCAGGCCGCCTGCCTGGTGAAGCCCGACGCCAGCTCCCAGAAGCCCGCCAGGGCCTGCGGGTCGCGGCAGCCGCAGACCACCGCGGCGACCGGCCCTGTGCCGGCGTAGACCGGGCGCGGGTCAAGCACGCAGAACTCGTTGCCCTCGGGATCGGCGAGCACTATCCACGGCACGTCGCCCTGGCCGATGTCCACCGGGACCGCGCCCAGCCTCGTCAGCCGGTCGAATTCGGCATCCTGGTGCGCCAGCGATGTCGTCGCGATGTCGATGTGCAGCCGGTTCTTGCCTGTCTTCGGCTCGGGCACGGCCACGAAGACCAACGGCAGCGCCGACGGCTGCGGGTAGCTGTAGCCCGGCGGCCACACCGCGGCCCCGGCTTCCTCGGCGAAAGGGATCTCCCAGCGCAGCGCCGCCGACCAGAACTTCGCCTGCCGCGCCGGGTCGGCCGCGTCGATCACGACATTGACCAGCCTGGTGAGCACCACCCAAGCCTGCCACCGGCCCCCCGGCCTCGCAATCGCGCATCACCACCACGCGGCGCGTTTCGGGTACCGTTAGATGCTCGTGAATCGGTTGCGGTCGGCGAAGCCGGATGAGAGCAGGAGCGAAGGCGCGGCGTCCCGCCGGACCGCCGCGCTGGAGCGGGCGCTGCTCGTCGTCGGCGTGGCCGCCCTCGGGTTCAACCTGCGGGGCGCGATCACCAGCCTGCCGCCGGTCTTCCCCGAGCTTGCCGCCAGCCTGCACCTGTCGACGGCCGAGATCTCCGTGCTCGCGGCGACGCCGGTCATCTGCTTCGGCGTCGTCTCCGGTTTCGCCGCTTTGCTGAGCAGGCGGCACGGCGAGGAGCGGGTGCTGCTGGCCGCGCTGGTCGCGCTCGCCGTCGGCCTCCTGCTGCGCGGCGCGGCGCCGGGCGCGCTGCTGTTCCCGGGCACTGTGCTCGCCGCGGCCGCGATCGCGGTGATGAACGTCCTGCTGTCCAGCCTGATCAAGCGGCGGTGGCCGGAACGCGCGGGCTTCCTCATCGGCCTGTACATCACCGCGCTGTCCGTCGGCGCCATCACCGGGTCGCTGGTCAGCGTGCCGCTCTGGGACGGCACCGGCGGCTCGGTCCCGCTCACGCTCGGCTGGCTGGCCGGGCCCGCGGCGCTGGCGGCCCTGCTCTGGCTTCCGCAGGCACGACATGTCCCCCGAACGATCCCGGCTTCATCCCCTGGCCCGGCCCTGTCCGCTGCGGCGCGACCGCACCGGGTGGCCGTGCACCGGCACGCGCTCGCCTGGCAGGTCACCGCGTTCATGGGCATCCAGAGCCTGCTGTACTACGCGGCGCTGTCCTGGCTGCCGACGATCCTGCGCGACCGTGGCGCCAGCGCCGGGACCGCCGGTGACCTGCTTGCCCTGATGGGCGTGGGCAACCTGGCGGTGTCGCTGGCCGTCCCTGTGCTCGCGCAGCGGATGCGCGCGCAGTACGCGCTCGTGGTGCCGACCGTGGCGGCCATGGCGGCGGGACTGGCCGGAATCGTCTACCTTCCGCTCGGCTCGGCCGTCGTCTGGGCGCTGATCCTCGGCGCCGGGCAGAACGCCGCGCTGAGCCTCGCGATCTTCTTCACGATGGCGCGGGCGCCGTTCCCGGCGGCCGCCGCCTCGCTGTCCTCGCTCGCGCAGGCGGTCGGCTACCTGCTCGCAAGCGCAGGCCCGCTTGAGGTCGGGCTGCTGCATTCGGCGACAGGGAGCTGGAACCCCCCGCTCGCGGTGCTCTTCGCGCTCACGGGCGTGCTGCTCGTCGCGGGCCTGCTGGCCGCCCGGCCCCGGGTGCTCCCCGCCGACGCCGCGGCGCCCGGAGCCGCGGACGCCGCGGATGCCGCGGCGGAGGGCGGATGATGGCGCAGGCACCGGTCGGGTTCGACCTCGACATGACGCTGATCGACTCGCGGCGCGCCATCCTGGCCGCGTTCGCCGGGGTCGCGGCGGACACGGGCGTGCCGATCGACCCCGCCGCCGTGGACAGCAGGCTCGGCATCAAGCTGGAGGACGAACTCGCGTTCTGGTTTCCCGCCGGGCAGGTGCCGTTCGCCATGCGCGTCTACCGCGAGCACTACGTGCGGCTGGCGGGGCCGCTGACCAGCGTGCTGCCCGGCGCCGCCGAGGCGCTGGCCGCGGTCCGGGCGGCGGGCGCGCGCGCCGTCGTGATCACCGCCAAGTACGAGGTGACGGCTCGGTGGAGCCTGGACGGCACCGGGCTCACCGCCGACGAGCTGTTCGCCGACGTGCACGGCCCGCAGAAGGCGGCGGTGCTGGCCGGCTTGCGGGCCGTCGTCTATGTGGGCGACACGCCCGCGGACATGGCGGCCGCCGTCCAGGCGGGGGCGCGGGCGGTGGGCGTGGCGACCGGATCGTTCACGGATCGTGACCTCCTGGCGGCGGGCGCGGACCGGGTGCTCGCGTCGCTTACGGAATTTCCCGCCGTGTACGCGGACCTGCGGGCTGCGATCCCGTGACGCGACGAGGGGTACCTCCCCGTCCGCCCTGGCACGACTCGTTTCGCCACGATAGAAGTGGGCGTGGGCGGCGCAACAACAGTTAAGAACCTGTAAGGTTTGCCGGGTGAGCTCCGTGCTTGATCGCCTAGGCGTAGCCACGTCCAGTGGGAAGCTCAAAGGCACGCGCCTCCTGATCGCAGGGGCCGCGGCTTTTGCTCTCATGCTCGCGCTGTGGGCGATCTACTCGGCGATCCACCCGGTCGGTTACACGCTGTACCCAGCCGACCTGAAGGTGTACAGGGACGGCGGCCTCATCGTCAGGCATATCAGCCCGCCGTACAACTCGACGCTGGCCGACCCGCTGTACGACTGGCCGCTGAACAGCGTGTCACTGAAGTTCACATACACGCCGTTCGCCGCGCTCTTCTTCGCCGTCGTGTCGTTCGTGCCGTGGTCGATCCTGCCCCGGCTGTCCCAGGCGGTCAACCTGGTCGCGCTGGTCGCGGCGGGCTGGTGCACGGTGGCGGCGCTCGGCCACACCGACCGCCGGGTCCGGGCGGGCGGTGCTCTCCTCGGCGCGGCGGCCGGGCTGCTCACCGAGCCCGTGTTCCGCACCATGTACCTGGGGCAGGTCAACCTGCTGCTGATGGCGCTGATCATCTGGGACCTGTGCCAGCCGGACACCCGGCTGCGCGGCCGGTGGAAGGGGCTGGCGACCGGGTTTGCCGCCGGGATCAAGCTGACCCCGCTGATCTTCATCCCGTACCTGCTGCTCACGCGCAAGTTCCGGCAGGCGGGGATGGCTGCCGGCGGCTTCGTCGCCACGGTGCTCCTTGGCTTCCTCGTCCTGCCCGGCGACTCCAGGGACTACTGGCTGAACGGCCTGTTCATCCAGGACGGGCGCACCGGGTTCGTTGGCTGGACAGGGAACCAGTCGCTGCGCGCGATCACGACACGGCTGGCGGGCAGCATCGACGCGGGGACGGTGCCCTGGGTGGTCGCCGTCGTGGTGGTGACGGTGTTCGGCCTGCTCTGCGCCGCCATGCTGCACCGCGCTGGACACGCCATGCTCGGGCTGCTCACGGCGGCCCTCGTCGGGCTGCTTGACTCGCCGATCAGCTGGGACCACCACTGGGTGTGGGTGGTGCCCGGCATGATCGCGGCCGGCCACTACGCCTTCCGTGCGTGGCAGGCCGGCCGCCGCCGCGCGGCGGCCGGGTCCGCCGCCGTCGCGGTCGGCATCCTGCTCGTGTTCGCGTCGTGGCCAGGCAGCCTCTGGAGCGTCTACACGAGCGGTCCTGGAAACTTCACGAACGGGCTCATCTGGGCCGCGCCGTACACCCCGGTGACCAAGTACCAGCTGGACGGCGACCAGCCGTGGTTCCTCGAGTACCACTGGCACGGCCTGCAGCTGCTGGCGGGGAACGCGTACGTGCTCGCCGGCCTCGCGCTGCTGCTGATCCTCGGCATCACCGGGCTCGTATCGCGCGCCTCGGCCTCGCGGGCCCGGCAAGCCGCGGTCAGCCCGGCCCGCGCCGCCGCCTGACCACAGTCGGCCACCACCGCTCCCGACGCACCTCCGCCCCGAGGCACCTCCGCGCAGGCTCGGTGCCGCCCCAGCTACCCGGCCGCCTCAGCCCCGTCCGCCCCAGTCGTCCGCGCGAGCCTCGGGCGTCCGACCCGCTTGACCGGCCGCGCGTTCACCAGCATCTCGCTCACGGGCTTCTCGGTGACCCGGTCCCCGAACGCGTCGGCGTCCATCGTGACGCGCCTTGGCAGGTCTTCGCCGGGCAGGTACAGGTCGAGCACGGCAACCCGCAGCGTGTCCTTCTCCAAGGCCAGGGCCTCGTCGGCGAGCGCCTCGATCTCCACCGGTCCCTCGCCGAGATCGGGGTGCTCGTGGATCACGATGCGCGCTAGCGCGTCGTCGCGCATGATGAGCTGGCCGCTCAGATCGCTAAACCGGACAGTCTTCTGACCCATGATTCGACCCCTCTTTCTGAGCATTGTGCAGTGAGGTCAACACTGCCGGAAACCTGTTCGTTTGTCAAACGCGTGTTCTATAGGGACTGGCCTCTGCGAAACTACTCTCGACGAAAGGGCCGGTCAGTAGTAATCGCGCATGAGCTCGCTGACCCACTCTGGTTCGCGTACCTGACCGCGCGGGGCCAGCTGGCTGATGTACGGCTTCACGTCGAGCACCGGTGACCCGTCCAGCGCGTCAAGCCCGCGGACGGTCAGCTCAAGCCCGTCGACCGACAGCAGCTCACAGCGCGAGACGCCGAGGTGGTTCGGCCGCAGCGGGGAGCGCCCCGCCAGCACTCCCACCATCGGCCACCGCGGGTCGCCCCGGGGATGAAATGCCCCGCGGCGGTCGGTGATGGCCAGGTGGAACACGAACACCACCTCGAGGTGAGAGTAGTCCGCCAGCCCGATCGTGGCCTCCGGCTCGACCTCGGCGGGGTCAAGGACGATCCTCGCGGTCACGTCGCCCCAGTTGTCCTCGTAGATCTCGGTGCGCCCGCCACGCACAGCGCCGATCGGCGTGACGGTGATCGAATCGCTCATCGCTTCCCCGTGAATAGATCGGTGATCGTGGTGGTCGGCACGCGCCCGGCTCGGCCCTGCGGAAGGTTTACCCGTAACGAGCCGTCCCCTCTCCCTCGGCTGACCAACTTCGCCACCTGGAGGCGGAGGGTCGCGTGCCCGGCGGTTCGCTCCACCAGCGCCTCCAGCACTGGCCGTGGCGCTGTTATTGGCGTTGGGGGCCCCGGCGCCAATAGGGCTGGCGTTGGGGGCCCCACCGCCAAGCCGGGTTAGTGCCGCCCGCGGTGGGGTCGGCCCGCCACGCGCCCGGCCCACGCAGCGGGCCAGCCCGGGCGGTTCAGCCTGGCCCGATGCGCCGCCCGCTGATCCGGGCCGGGGCGATGCGGACGTACACGTCCCGCGCGCCGCCTGCCCACGGCTGGAGACGGGTAGCGTCCTCCAGGTGCCTGACCTCACGCTCGTCGTTGATCGTGTGCGCGTGGCCCTGCACGAGGACGCTCCAGCCTGCCTGCAGCGCCTCGTCGACGCTGTCGGCTTCGAAGCCGACACGGGCATTGGCGTAGACGGCGAGCAGCGTGTCCGGTGCGGTGCGGAAGATGATGGCCCTGCCCAGCACGGCGAAGTTGACCGGCAGCACCATGACCCCGTCCGCGGACATGAACGCGACGCGGCCGACGCCGCCCGGTTCCAGCAGGTCGAAGCACTCGTCCGGGCTGAGCGTCCGCAGCGAATGCGTGCCTGACAACACACTGAGCGCGTCCCGGTTAGCCGCGCGCTCCTTCCCGGTTGCCATGTGCATGCACCTCCGCCATCGACAGGCTCTTACGTGTCTCCAGCCTTGTCACGCCGGCGCGGGGATGCTGCGGCCTGAAGTCCCGGCCTGACCCTGACGGTCCGCCCTAAACAGGACCCGCACGTCCCTTGACCGCGGTCACCATCCCTTTCGCTGGGTGAAGCTGAACCAGTTGCCCGAGTCGTCGCGCAGGATCGCCTCGATCCCGTAAGGCCGCTCGGCGGGCGGCTGCGTGAACTCGACGCCGCGCTGCACGAGCACCGCGTAGTCGCCGCGGCAGTCGGACGTGGCCAGCACGCCGGGGGAGAGGGCGCCCTTCGCCACCAGCGCCCGGACCTGCTCGGCGGTCTGCCGGTCGAGCATCGAGTGCGCGGGGTCCATCAGCACGAACTCCTGGCCGGTGCTCCCCGGCGGGCGCACGGTCAGCCAGCGCATCCCGTTGTCGAGCTTGATGTCGTTGGTGAGCTCGAAGCCCAGCTTCCCTGTGTAGAAGTCTCTGGCCGAGTCCTGGTCAAGCACCCAGACCGACACGATGTCAATGCCGTTGATCATGCGCCAGACGGTACGCCGTCGGACAGTTCGCGGGCTTCTCCGGAAGTGCTGCCTTGGCCGCGGCCCGGAGCGGGCAGGCCGGTCTCCCACATCAGGACGAAGCAGCCGGGGATGGGAGCCGGCCCGCCCCGGCTGGCCGCCTCCGCGCGGTAGCGGGACGGGGACATGCCGGTGTGCTCGGCGAACCGCGTGCTGAACGTGCCGAGGCTGGTGAAGCCAACCAGGTGGCATATCTCGGTGACGGTGAGGTTAGCGGACCGCAGCAGCTCGCAGGCCCGCTCGACCCGCCGCCTGGTCCGGTATCGCCCAGGCGTCTGCCCGTACGCCGCGCGGAAGGCGCGGATGAAGTGCTCCCGCGAGTATCCCGCACCGTTGGCCAGCGCCGCGATGGGAATGTTCTGGCCGTAGTCCCGGTCGATTCGGTCCCTGGCCTGCCGCAGCATCCGCAGCGACGCCACGTCCGCCTGCCGGAACGTCATGCCCGCAGCCTACCGGGGCGCGCTCC
>NZ_JASIAL010000536.1:0-2923 GCF_030042015.1 Trebonia sp.
ACCTGACCAGGAGGAACACCCGATACAGCCCACGATCTGCCCAACCAGCGCAAATGTCCCGTAACACGCCCGGCGTGTCGCCCGCCACTCCTGCACGACGGGGCCAGATCAAAGGAGAACCACCGCCCCGCACCTGCTCCCGGTGGGGCCCATTCAAAGAAGAACAGCGGGGCCATTTCAGAGTGCTACAGCCAGGCCCGCGGCCTGGAAGAGTTTTAGTGCCTCGTAATTCGCTGACCATGCCTGGGACCATAGAGCCTGGGCTTGCTGCCAGAACTGCTCGGCGGTCTCCTGGTGTCCGGCTTGATAGGCCTGGATGGCGGCCTGGCATAGCTGGCCGTGTTCGGCGGCGAGGTCTGCGGGGGCTTCCCAGATGAGGTCGGCGACATCGCCAGAGCCGAAGAGGGCTTGCAGCGTTGCGATATCAACGTCGGCGCCGAGCACAAGCCCGTGATCGGCGCAGGCCAGGCCGGTCCAGGTACCTGCTGGCTCGTCAGTCCGGCTGTGCTCCAAGACGTGGGCCAGGTGATCTGAGACCCAGGTCATCCGCAGAACGCCGCTGAGCTTCGCGCCATCGATCGTGGTGTCTGCCGTTGCTCTCACCTCCCCTAGATGAGTGATTCCTTATGGGTTCAGTTGTCGAAGGCGATCAGCGACCGCTTGACGGGCTGGCCGACAGACCAGTTGTGCCAGATGCAGGCGGCCATGGCCAGCAGCCGCTGCGCGACGCGGGCGTACAGCCCCTCGGTGGTCCGGCCGCCGTGCCGTTCCAGGTCCAGCTGCCCCTTGAGGGTGTCGTTGACCGACTCGATCCACTGCCGGATCCACCCGATGGACCCGTGCCGCGGCGCCTCGTCGCGCCGGTCCGGCCGGACCAGGCGCAGCCCGTACCCGGCGGCGGCCAGGTCCTCGAAGTCCCGGCCCGCGAACCCCTTGTCGCTGATCAGGGTCAGCCCGGGCCGCAGCGCGCCGGTGCGGGCGGCGCAGCCCGGCAGTTCGGCGGCGGCCTCGCGTTCCCCGATCTTGGGGTCGGCCAGGCACCAGGCGGTCGGCATCCCGTCCGGAGTGGTGATCAGGTACAGCTTCAGCCCCCAGTACCAGCGCGAATGCGCCGCGCAGTACCCGTAGTGCGCCCACCCGGCCAGCTCGGACCGGCGGACCGTCTCCCGGGACGCGCCGCACGGCACCGGGGTGGCGTCGATCAGCCGCACCGGGTCATACCAGCACGGCGACTGCCGGGCCAGGTGATCCATCGTCGCGGCCAGCAGCGGCGCGGCGGCCTTGAGCCGCTTGTGGTAGCCGGGCTGGTTCGGCAGGTACGGGAACAGGTGCCCAGCCGCCCGTAGCACATCCGCAGCCAGTGATGCTCGCTGCGCGCGCCCGGCAGCACCTGCGCCACTGCCAGGCACACCAGCTCGGCGTCGGTCAGCCGTTTCGGGTGGCCCCGGCCGCGACTGGCGGGCGGGACCACGTGATCGTCGATCTCCACGTACAGTGCGATCAAGAGGGTGTCCAGGTCGTTCGTCACAGTCGATCATGGGCACCCTCCCCACGTCCGAGAGCCGCGTTCAAGGAATCACTCATCTAGGGTGCCAGGTCCGCGGCCGCGACGGCGTCCCCCTGGACGGTGAGATATGGGAGTGTCGCCGGCCGGCCGTGCCAGCTTCGCGGGCTACGCCTGCAGGATGAGGCGCCGCGGGCGCGACGCCGCCCAGATCGGGTGCTGCCGCCTTGACGGCAGCGAGCGGGCAGGGCGATGCTCGGAAGCGACATCCGCCGCGCGAGCCGCGGCGACGTGACAACGCTGTCGCAGATTCGGAGGGCCTGTGTCCGCCGACTACCGGGCCACCGGGCCAGAACGCAGCGAGCACAGCCCCGCCGCCCGCGCGGCGGGGCTGATCGCCGTCGCCGAGGACCTGGCCGGTGAGTTCTCGCTGCGCCCGCTGCTCGAGCGCATCCTGCTGCGCTGCACCGAGCTGCTCGGCTGCACCGCCGGCTCGATCTGCAGCGTCGACGAGGCGGCCGGGACGTACCGCAAGGAAGCGGACATCGGGGTGGCGTGCCAGTCCGGCCAGGTCTTCCCGCTTACCGAGGGCATGACCGGCGCGGTGGTGGCACGGCGCGCGCCGATCTGGTTCGACAGGTACGACCAGGTCCGCGGCGGACATGTGGCGGCAGCGGACCGGGCCACATTGCGCGGGGTCATCGGCGTGCCGCTGGAGTGGCGGGGGCGGATCGTCGGCGCGTGCGTGGTGTTCAGCAGGGACGAGCGGCGGGTGTTCGGCCCCGACGACGCGGAACTGCTCGAGCTGTTCGCCAGGCACGCGGCGATCGCGCTGGCGACCGCGCGCATGCACGAGGCGGCCGAGGAGCGCGCCCGCGCGGAGGCGGCGGCGAACGAGCGCGACCGGCTGCTCGGGGAAGTGCACGACAGCCTGGCGCGACGCCTGGTGTCCATCCGGGTGCACTTGGACAGCGCGGAGGAGGACCTGGCCGGCGCGGGCGGGCAAGCGGACCTCAGCCGGGCCGAGGTCCAGCTCCGGCAGGCGAGCAGCGAGGCCAGGGACGCCCTCGCCGAGGCCCGGCTCACCCTGCTCGGCCTCGCCTCGTCGCCGCTGAACGGGCAGACGCTGCAGGCGGCGCTGCAAGCCGAAGCGGCCTGGGCACAGAGCATCGGCGGTCTTGAGGTCAGGTTCGTCACGGCCGGCGCGCCGGCGCCGGCCGATGAGCGGCTGTCGCACGAGGTGCTGCTCGTCGCCCGCGAGGCGCTCACCAACATCGTCAGGCACGCGCGGGCACGGTCGGTCCGGCTGGGCCTGCTGCACGAGCCCGAGTCGGTGACATTGCTCGTGCAGGACGACGGCGAAGGGTTCGATCCCACCGCCGGGTGGCAGGGCGACCGCTTCGGGCTGCGCGATCTCAG